>JANPHZ010000016.1:0-17785 GCA_031424715.1 Frankiaceae bacterium | reverse complement strand
CCAGTCGGCCGTCATCGCGTCCTCCGACGACACCGGCCGCAGCACGACCGGGTGGCCATAGGTCCGCCCGTCGCCCTGTACGCCGACCGACCGCACGTCGGCCAGCAGCACCACCGGGCACTGCCAGATGTCGCGGTCGAGACCGGCGGCCGACAGCTCCTCGCGGGCGATCGCGTCGGCCAGCCGGAGCAGGTCGAGCCGCTCCTGGGTGACCTCACCGATGATCCGGATCGCTAGACCGGGGCCGGGGAACGGCTGGCGCCACACGATCGCCTCGGGCAGCCCGAGCTCGAGGCCGACCGCACGGACCTCGTCCTTGAACAGCGTGCGCAGCGGCTCGATCAACGCGAACTGGAGGTCATCAGGCAGCCCACCGACGTTGTGGTGGCTCTTGATGTTCGACGTACCCGATCCGCCCCCGGACTCCACGACGTCGGGGTAGAGCGTGCCCTGCACGAGGAAGTCGACGGGCTCGTCGGCGCTGACCTCGCGGGCGGCCTGCTCGAAGGCCCGGATGAACTCGCGGCCGATCGCCTTGCGCTTGTCCTCGGGATCGGTGACGCCCGACAGCGCCGCCATGAACCGACCGACCTCATCAGCGACGTGCAGCTTCACGCCGGTGGAGGCGACGAAGTCCTTCTCGACCTGCTCGGCCTCGCCCTGGCGCAGCAGACCGTGATCGACAAAGACGCAGGTGAGCTGGTCACCGACAGCCCGCTGCACGAGCGCTGCGGCGACTGCGCTGTCGACGCCCCCGGACAGTCCGCAGATGACCCGCTTGTCGCCGACCTGCGCGCGGATGAGGTCGACCCGCTCTTGCACGACGTTGGTCATCGTCCACGTCGGGCGGCAGCCCGCGGCCTCGAGCAGGAACCGGCGCAGCACCGCCTGGCCGTGCTCGCTGTGCAGGACCTCGGGGTGGAACTGCACGCCGTACAGCCCCCTGCTCGGGTCCTCGAAAGCGGCCACCGGGGTGGCGGGCGTGGTCGCGGTGACGGTGAAGCCCGCCGGAGCCTCGACCACCGCGTCGCCGTGCGACATCCACACCGATTGCTCGGCCGGGAGGTCGGCGAACAGCACACCGGGGGTGACCACTGCGAGCGCGGTGCGGCCGTATTCGGCGGTCCCCGTCTGCGCGACCGTCCCACCCAGCGCCGCCGCCATCGCCTGGTGGCCGTAGCAAATGCCGAACGTCGGGACGCCGGTGTCGAAGAACCCGGCCGGCACCTGCGGGGCCTTGTCGGCGTAAACCGACGACGGACCGCCGGACAGGATCACCGCCTTGGGCGCGCGCGCGCGGATCTCCTCCGCGGTGATCGTGTGCGGCACGATCTCGGAGTAGACCTTGCACTCGCGCACCCGCCGCGCGATGAGCTGTGCGTACTGCGCGCCGAAGTCGACGACGAGGACGGTGTCCTGCTCCGGGTTCACCCCGATCAGGTTAGCGGTCAGGGCGCGGTCAGCGGAACCGCAGCGCCGCGGTGAGCGCCGCGTTGACGTCGACCAGCCCATGACCCTTGTCGTACGACGTGAGGGTGCGGGTGTTGCGCTCGGGGTCGTCACGGACGTAGTCGGCGCCCGCGGTGAACCGGTGGGCGGTGTCCTCGAGGATCCGCTCCACGTCGGCGGGGCGCAGCCGCGGGTTGGCCTGGAACAGCTGGGCTACGACGCCGGCGACGTAGGGCGAGGCCATCGACGTACCGCTGATGACGTTGAACGTGGCGACGTCCGTCGCGGCAGGGCCGTTGACGGGCGCGCGGCCGCTGCTGCAGATAGCGAGGTAGGGGCGGCAGGAGCTGAGGATCCGGGTGCCAGGGGCGGACAGGTCCGGGTAGGTCGTCGAATCGTCCTCGCGCCCGCGGGAGGAGGAACCCGCGAGGTTGGCGTTCCGGTCGCCGATGCCCTTGTCGTCGTAGTTGGCGACCATGAGGATGCCGGGCGTCTCGTCCATCCCGGGCGGGTTCGTGGTGGCAATGCTGCCCGTCCCGCCACTGTTGCCCGCGGCCCAGACGGCGACGACCCCGCGCTGGACCAGTAGCCGCTGCAGCCGCACGTCAGCCGAACCGGAGTTGAAGCGGTTGCCGCCCTGGGCCGTCCCGGAGGGGCCGTAGGAGTGGTTGGTCACCCGGATCGGCGGACACGCGGGCTCGAGCGGGCCGTTCTGCTCGCTCGCCGGCCGGCAGGGCCGGAACTGGTGCTCGAGCACCCAGTTCTGGGCGGCAGCGGCATCGATCAGGCTGATCGCTGCGCCGACCGACAGCCCGACGAGCTTGGCGCCTGAGGCGGCGCCTCGGATCGTCAGCGGAGTCGCGCCGGTGGTCTTGGTGACCACCCCGGCAGCGATGCCCGCCACGTGGGTGCCGTGGCCACCCACGGAGGCGGTGTCGGCGTCGGGCATGGGCGCGAAGCAGGCCTCGCTCGACGTCGGCTCGACCTCGGGGTCGAGACCGCAGACGTTCTTGCGGTTCTGCACGACCTTGCTGGTGCCGCCCTGGTTGAAGAACGGGTGGGTCTGGTCGATGCCGGAGTCGATGACGGCGATGGTGATGCCCGCGCCGTCGATGGTCTTGCCCTGGGGAGTGCGCAGCCGCGCCCGCGCCACGTCGCTGCGGGTCGCCTTGTGGGCGGTGTCCAGGGTGTAGCTCAGAGGCTGGTCACCCTCGACGTAGGTCACGCCGGGACGCACCGAGAGGGTGCGGATCTGCGCCGGCAGACCGATGCCGACGGCGATGCCAGCCAGGTCCCAGGACTGCTGCAGGGAGAGCCCGGCACGCAGCACAGCGCGCTTGGCGTCACCCGGCTCGCGGCCGCTGACCATGACCCGCAGCGGCGCGCTGGCGGGGACGACCCGCAGCTGCCCGGCGAGCCAGGGCTGCAGCTTCGCCGCCGAGGGGCTCGCCGAGCCCAGCGCAAGCGCGGGCAGCGGCGCGAGCAGCAGGGCTGCGGTAGCGATCAGACCTACGCGGCGGGACGGTCGCATGCAGTGCTCCAGGGCCAGGGGGCGTGCTGAGAGAAGTTCGTCGTACGCGAGGGCATTCCTGCCCCAGCGGCCTCAGCCGATCTTGTAGCTGCCCGGTCCGGTGGCGTTGTCGTAGTTAGCGTCGGTCGTCAGCAGGTAGGGACCGATCACGCCCGTCGCCGGGTCGACCTGCGTCGAGAAGCCGATGAACTCGGAGATCGAGCTGCCGGGCTTGACCTCACGCGGGATGGACGAGAACGGCATCTTCCAGGTGATCGTCTTGTCCTTCACAGTGGGGACTACGTCGACGCCCGTGGAGCTGCTGCCGGTCGCATCGGGCTCGGAACCGCAGCCGAAGAGGGCACCGGAGCCGTCAACGCCCGGCGTGTAGTAGACGAACAGGTCACCGCACTTCGACGTCGTCGCATCGATCTCGTAGAGCGTCCCCGGCACGGTCGACGGCGGCGCTGCCAGCGTCATCGTGATGACGAGGTCGGTGGGCCGGTAGCTCCTTTTCTTGCCCTTGCCGGCGTAGGTGCCCTCGGTCGTAAAGGTGATCGACGTGATGTCGTACGCCGACGACGGCACGGCGTCGCCCGTGGGATCGGTGAAGGTCAGCGACGCGGGAGCGTGAGCAGCGTTGGCCCCGGTCGCGAGCACCATCGTCGCTATACCAGCGAGGAGCAAGGCAGGACGGACGAGACGGCGCACGAGGGAACTCCCGACGGGTGACAACGATGGTGGGGGCGATGAAGGGGAGGTTCGACGCCGGACTGGCCACCCCTGCCGTGGGGGCGAAGATCTCGCCGGTGTTGCAGGGCCGGACGGGGGCTACTTGACCTCGGTCCGACGGGTGGCGCTGGTGATGAAGCCCGGCTTGCCGGCGTAGGTCATGTCGACCTTGGTGCCGGTCCGCACCCGCAGGAACGCCTGGCCCTTGCTGTCCGTGGTGGCCGTCTGGGTCATCCCGCTGTAGGCGAACGTGACCGTGGCCTTGGCGTAAGGGTGGCGACTGGGCTGGTCGTCGTCGGTCAGCGTGATGGTGACGAGCCGGGTGTCACCGGTGCCGGAGATCGCGTAGTTGAGCAGCGAGCGCTCGGCCAGGACCGTCGTCGTACGACGGACCGACAGCGTCCCGGAGCTGACTACCAAGGTGCGGGTCGCGCCCGGGCCAGTGACCGGCACCCGAAGGCTCGCCTTGCCGGCGCTGTTGGTCTTGGCCGAGACCGCCGGACCGCTGCCGAGCCGGCCGGTGACGGTCGCCCCGACCTTGGGCTTGCCGGCGCCGTCGGTGAAGGTCACCGACGCCACCTGCACATCACCGGTCTGCACCCGGGAGGGCGCGGAGACGATCAGGCTCGTCGCCGTCGCGGCCGGCGCGCTCGCCGACACGATCGCGAAGCACCGGTTGTCACCCAGCGTGTAGACCTGCAGCTCCGGCTTTGCGGCCTGTGCCGTATCGGCCAGCAGGCTGCCGGCCGTGGGCGTGAAGATCCGGGACCGAGCTGCCGTGGCCGTGACCTGGGTGCCGTCGGTGAGCGCGCCTCCCAGAGCCTTGTCCAACGCCGCTCGGTCTGCGCTGAGGATCACGGTGCTGGTCTTGACGTCAAAGGTCGAGGTCAGCTTGATCGTCGGGTTGTAGACGGTGGCCACCCGCACGCCGCCGGCGGCCGGCGCGCTCTGCCCCGCGGCTACCAAGGCTGCGTTCGCGCCAGCCGCGACGGCGTCCGGCTGTCCGGCGTACATCTCGACGATCTTGCCGCCGGCGGTGAAGGTGGCGTCGAAGCGGTGGCCGTTGCCGAAGGCAGGCTTCGTGCCCAGCTTGTCGATCTGCAGGTAGGCCTTGATCGTGGCAGCGTCGGTCCGGAAGTTCACGGCTTTGAGATCCAGGTCGGGATCGTTCGGCGTCGGCGCACCCGGGTTGGTGGCGTTGGGGCTGGCGTCGCCCTTGACGTCGCTAATGTCAACGCAGCCCGGTGTGGGCAGGTCGGCACCGCCAGCTGCAGGAGCGGCCGAGCCACTCGCGGACGCAGACGCTGACGCCGACGGGCTCGCGCTCGCCGAGGGGCTCGCGCTCGCGCTGGCGCTCGGCGACGGGCTGGCGGCGGCCGTGGTCGGCGCAGGGGCCGCGCCCCCACTGCCGTCGCACCCACCGTCGCCGAAGGCGTACGTCGCCGTCTTCCCGGTCGCCTCGTCGGCGATCTCCTCCGGCCCGCCGCTGTAGGCGTAGGCGATCATCGCCAGCTTGCTCGCCACGGCTCCTTGCGCGGCCGCGCCAGCGAGCTTCGACAGATCCGCGAGGGACATCGACGCCTCGACGACGCTCGTCTTCAGGTCGTACAGCACCGCGAGCGAGGGTGCGGTCGAGGCCATGTTCGTACCGTTCACGAAGGCGTACTTCGTCGCGCGCAACGGCGGACCGCCGGTGGGGTCACCGATCCGGGTGCCGCCGACCTGAAAGGCCTTGCCGTTCAGCGTGAAGGCGAACTCGAAGTCATCGCCCGCGTAGTTGTCCGGACCGCTGTTCTTGAGTTGCTTCAGCTTCGCGCTGAAGACCGCCTTGTCCGCCGTACTGCTGAAGCCCACGCGCACGATGTCGAGGTCGTCGTCCCCCGTGCCCGGCACCCCGGCCACTGCCGAGTCGCCAGCCGGATCGAGGAAAGAGCACCCCAGCGCGGGGTCGGCCGCGAAAGCGCTGACCAACCCGCCAGCAAGCAGTGCGGAGACCGTGACGCCCAGGACAACGCGGATCGGGCGGGACGAGCGAAACATGGAGCTCCTCGACAGGGTCGGCAGCGCTCAGGGGTGCGGCGACTGCGCGCAGTGGCGTAGAGACAGGATTCGCCGTCGTACGCCGGGCTCCTGCTAGCGCGGGGCGATCCCCTGCTCACGCTGCAGCGCCTTGCCCTCGGTGAGCAGCGACGGAGCCACCATGACCTCGACCCGCTGGAACTCCTTGATCGAGGAGTAGCCCGTCATCGCCATCGCGCGGCGCAGCCCGCCGAAGAGGTTGGTCGTCCCGTCGTCGGTGCAGGCCGGCCCGAGCAGGATCTCCTCGAGCGTGCCGACCTGCCCGACCTCCAGCCGCATCCCGCGTGGCAGGACGGGGTGGTGCGAGGCGTGTCCCCAGTGCCAGCCGCGGCCGGGGGCCTCGCTGGCCCGGGCCAGCGGGCTACCGATCATGACCGCGTCGGCCCCGCAGGCGATGGCCTTGGCGATGTCGCCGCCCGTGCGCATCCCGCCGTCGGCGATGACGTGGACGTAGCGCCCGCCCGACTCGTCGAGGTAGTCGCGCCGAGCTCCGGCGACATCGGCGATGGACGTCGCCATGGGTACGCCGAGCCCGAGCACCGACCGGGTGGTGTTGGCCTGGCCGGGGCCCACGCCGACCAGGATGCCGGCGGCGCCGGTGCGCATCAGGTGCAGCGCCGACTGGTAGGTCGCGCAGCCCCCGACGATCACCGGGACGTCAAGCTCGGCGATGAAGCGCTTGAGGTTGAGCGGCTCGGTCTGCGACGAGACGTGCTCCGCGGACACGACCGTGCCCTGGATGACGAAGATGTCGACACCGGCGTCGATGACCGTCTGCGCGAACTGCACGGTGCGCTGGGGAGTGAGCGAGGCCGCGACGGTGACGCCCGCATCGCGGATCTGCGCGACCCGGTCCTTGATCAGCCCGGGGTCGATCGGCTGGGCGTAGATCTCGCGCATCCGGTCGTGCGCCTGCTCGGGCGCGAGCTCGGCGATCTCCGCGAGCATCGGCTCGGGGTCGTCGTACCGCGTCCACAGGCCCTCGAGGTTGAGCACCCCCAGCCCACCGAGCCGGCCGATCTCCACTGCGGTCGTGGGCGAGACAACGCCGTCCATCGCCGAGGCGACGAGCGGCAGCGTGAAGCGGTAGGCGTCGATGTCCCAGGCCAGCGAGACGTCCTCGGGGTCGCGGGTACGCCGGGACGGGACGATGGCGATCTCGTCGAACCCGTAGGCCCGCCGCCCGGCCTTGCCGATGCCGATCTCGATCTCGGGCATCAGCGGCCGCTGTAGTTGGGGGCTTCGACGGTCATCTGCACGTCGTGCGGGTGGCTCTCCTTGAGGCTCGCCGCCGTGATGCGGACGAACTGGCCGCGCTCCTGCAGCTCGGGGATCGTGCGTGCGCCGACGTAGAACATCGACTGACGCAGCCCGCCGATGAGCTGGTGGGCGACGGCCGACAGCGGCCCGCGGTAGGCGACCCGTCCCTCGATCCCCTCCGGCACCAGCTTGTCGTCGCTGTCGACCTCGGCCTGGAAGTAGCGGTCCTTGGAGTAGGACTTCTTGCCCCGCGAGGACATCGCGCCGAGCGAGCCCATGCCGCGGTAGGCCTTGAACTGCTTGCCGCTGACGAAAATCAGGTCACCGGGGCTCTCGTCGCAGCCGGCGAGCAGCGAGCCGACCATCACCGTCTCGGCGCCCGCGACGATCGCCTTGGCGATGTCACCGGAGTACTGCAGCCCGCCGTCGGCGATCACCGGGATCCCGGCCGGCTGACAGGCCCGCCAGGCGTCGTAGACCGCCGTGACCTGCGGCGCCCCCACCCCCGTGACGACCCGCGTCGTGCAGATTGATCCTGGGCCTACACCGACCTTGACGGCGTCGGCGCCGGCGTCGACGAAGGCCTGCGCACCGGCGCGGGTCGCGACGTTGCCGCCGATCACCTGGATGTGCTTGGTAGCAGGGTCTTTCTTGAGCCGGGCCACCATCTCGAGCAGCAGCCGCACGTGCCCGTGCGCGGTATCGGCGACCAGGACGTCGACGCCGGCATCGACCAGCGTCGTGGCCCGCTCCCACGCGTCACCGAAGTAGCCGATGGCTGCGCCGACCATCAGCCGGCCCTGCCCGTCCTTGCTGGCATGGGGGAACTGCTCGCTCTTGACGAAGTCCTTGACCGTGATCAACCCAGCGAGACGGCCCTGCTCGTCGACGAGCGGGAGTCGCTCGCGCTTGTGCTGGCGCAGGATCGCGGTGGCGTCCTCGTGGGAGATGTCCAGAGGCGCGGTGACGAGCGGCAGCGGCGTCATGACGTCGGCGACGTGGGTCGTCGCCCACTCCGCGACCGGCACGAACCGCAGGTCGCGGTTGGTGATCATGCCGATCAACGTGCTGTCGTCGTCGATGACGGGCAGGCCGGACACGCGGTACTGACCGCACCGGGCGTCCAGCTCCTCGAGCGTGGCCTTCGGGCCGATGGTGACCGGGTTGGTGATGCGCCCGGTCTGGGTGCGCTTGACGAGGTCGACCTGATAGGCCTGGTCCTCGATCGAGAGGTTGCGGTGCAAGATGCCGAGGCCGCCCTGGCGGGCCATCGCGATCGCCATCCGCGACTCGGTGACGGTGTCCATCGCGCTCGACACCAGCGGCACGCGCAGCGTGATCTCGCGGGTCAGCCGGCTCGAGGTGTCGACCTCGCTCGGCACGACGTCGGTCTCCCCGGGGAGCAGCAGCACGTCGTCGTACGTCAGTCCGAGCCGACCGAACTTCGCGTCGTAGGCCTCGCGGTCGGCCGGGTCGATCCCGCTCATGGCACCTTCCCCAGCAGTCGCAGCAGGAAAGGAGTCAGCCTACGCGGGTGAGGCAGACAGGGGTGGGCGCCTCGCCGGACTGCACTCGGCGTGCTCGCCCTCCGGTCCGGCGCATTCTGGACATGCGACCCGAACCGCACGAAGATCGCGGGAGGGACTGCCGGACAGGGTGAGCGTCAGGGCGGTCAACGCTGAGAGACCTGGCAGGGACGAAGAAGTCGGATGAGAAGCGTTGCGTCGGACGAGCGGGCTCGTCGGTTCGGCCCGCTCGTGGCGATGCTTTTCCTCTCGTCACTGACGCTTCTGCTGCCCACCAGCCTCACCCGCCCCGATACCGCACCTCCGGCGATTCCCGAGGTCGCGCCCGTACCGCCTTCGGATCCGCAGGCCGACCCGCCGATCTCCAACTTCAGGGCACTGGGCGCAGCTCGCAGCGGCCTCGACCCTGGCGAGGGATCCGGGGGCGGCGGTGCGGGAGGTGGCGCAGCAGCTGCACCCGCGATCGGCCGGCCGGTCGCGCAAGCGAACGCGGACGGAGTCGGCCGTACTCCTGCCTCGCAGTACGAGTGCGTCGCAGGGCGGCAGACCGAGGACGAGCTCTCACCGACGTGCGTCCCCTATTTCGCAGGGAGCAACGGCGGCGTCACCTACCAGGGCGTGACCGGGCGCGAGGTTCGAGTCGTCCTGTACTACGACGACATCACCAGCATCAACACCTCGCAGGGGAGCTCCACGCCCCCCACGAACACGATCGTGGACGTCGACGACCCACCGCGGCCGCGCGAGCACCCCGTCATCTCGGTCACGCGGTCATGGCAGAAGTACTTCTATAGGCGCTACGCCGCCTACGGCCGCAAGGTGCACCTCTTCGTCCACTTCGGCTCGCGGGACGCCCAGGGGTCGCACTCACCTGGGAGCGTCGCGGGAGACGCCGCCCTCGCCTACCGCACCCTCAAGCCCTTCGCCGTCCTGAACTTCTCGGGGGGCGGGCTGGCGGGCTACTACAACGAGTACATGTGGCAGCACGGCGTGCTGGTCTTCGGAGCCCCGGCCGGCCACAACAACCAATTTTTCAGCCGGTACCCCGGCCTGCACTGGGGATACAACCCGACGCTGGAGTACAGCGCCGCGCAGTACACGGAGGCGGTCTGCGGCATCCTCAAGGGCCGACCCGCGGACGGGATGGGGGTCGGCACGGTCGGTGACGCCCAGAACGGCACGTCGAGGAAGTACGGCCTGCTGACCACGAGTGACCGGGACTGGCCAGGTGTGCGGGCCCAGACGGTCTTGTCCAAGCGTCTGATAGCCGAGCGCTGCGGGATCAAGCCCGTCGTGGAGATGTCGTACCCCCGGAACGGCAGGAGCGTCGATAACGACCTCAACCAGCAGAACTACGCAGACAACATTGCCCGGCAGTTCCAACAGTCTGGTGTGACCACCATCCTGTGGCCGGCCGGTCATGAGACCAAAATCAGCCGGGCCATGGCAAGGATGAGGTATTACCCCGAGATCATTGCCGGGGACGACGACCTGCAGGCCTCGAGGGTCACGGGTCGCTTTCAGGATCAGGTTGCCTGGAATCAGGCATGGGTGGTCACGAGCCAGGCCTACCAACCCGCACCCGAGGAGCGGATCTGTACGCAGGCGTTCCGCAGCGTCGACCAGCAGGCGCCAGCGTCTGACGTGCACGATTTCGCTTGTGAGGCCTACACAGATTTGCGTCAGCTGCACACCGGCATCCAGGCAGCCGGACCGCGGCTGACCCCGGAGACTCTGAACCAGGGCATGCATGCCATCCCGCGCATCGAGAGCACCAACCGCCAGCTGCCAACCTGCTACTACCTGGCGAACGACTACACCTGCGTCAAGGATTCAGCCATCATGCATTGGGACGCCACCGCGGGCAGCGCGAGCGATGCCAAGCCAGGTTGCTGGCGCATGGTGGGCGACGGGCGGCGCTTCCTGCCCGGAAAGTTCCCCACGCAGGTCAACCTGACCCAGCTCAAGCGAACGCGCGACGTGTGCAACAACTACGTTGCACCGGCAACCCTCAGCCCGTGACCGCTCAGCCCGTGAACAGCGGCTGAGGCCGTTCCCGTCACTGTCGTTGCGGCCACGCGCACACCCCCTAGGCCGTCGGCGCGCCCCGGTCGACGAGCAGCGCGTTCATGTTGTCGATCTCGCTCGTCTGGCTCTCGACGATGAGCGTGGCCAGATTGCGCTCGTAGGGCTCATCGACGAGGGTCACGGCCGACTGCGCCATCTCGACGCCCCCGCGGTGGTGGGCCACCATCAGCGTCAGCCAGAGCACCTCGGCATCCTTGCCCTTGAGGCCGCGCAGTCGCTCGACCTCCGCGGCGGTGGCCATCCCGGGCATTCTTCCGTCGGCTAGCAGCCCTTCGTGCCCGGACCCGTGCGCGCCGCCCTTTGTGCCACGCATCCAGTACATCTGCTTCAGGTCGTCGTCGGTCTGGTTCAGGCCCCACAGGTCGAGCCAGCCAGCCATCATCCCTGCCTGCGCCTGCTGCCCGGTAGCGATGTCCAACGCAAGGAAACGGATGGTCGGGTCAGTGCTGGCGTCGCGGACGATGTTGCTCATCAAGATCGCCTGCAGGTGGTGGTCGCGCATGTCGCGGGCGAACCCAGCTTCGGCACTGGACGTCGTCGGGGGGTCGTCTGTCGCGACAAGGTAGGCAAATGTCCCCGCGACCAGGGGTGCGACCGCAGCAACCGCCACGAGCAGTGCCACCCGCAACCGCCCGGGCGACCTCATGCGCAGCAGCCGTTGCCGCGCCACGCCTCGAGGCCTTCTTTGGTCGCGACGAGTGCGATGACCAAACCGGCCACCGGGTCGGCCCAGCCCCAACCCAGGGTTGCGTTGAGGACAAGGCCCCCGAGCAGTACCGCTGACAGGTAGGTGCAGAGCAGGGTCTGCTTGCTGTCCGCCACAACTGCGTTGGAGTGCAGCGCCCGTCCCGTGCGCCGCTGGGCCCAAGAGACCCACGGCATCACGACCAGGCTGGTCGCGGCCAACGCAATCCCCACCCGGGACGGGTCAGGGTCGTCGCCGGACACCAGGGCGCGAACGGAGTCCTGCGTGACATAGACGGCCAGGGTGAAGAACGATCCGGCGATCAACCGCAGCGCGAGGCGCTCGCGACTCTCGGGCAGGCGGTGGCGGAACTGCCACAGGATCACCAGGCCGGAGGACACCTCGACGACCGAATCAAGTCCGAAGCCGACGAGCGCAGCGCTCCCCGCGACCACCCCTGCGGCGATCGCGATGACGGCTTCGATGCTGTTGTAGCCAACGCTGACACCGGCCAGAACCTGCGCCCGACGCCCGAGCCGCTCCTTCTCACTCTGGTCCACTGCGCTGCGCGCGTCGTGGTGACCGGCAGCGGTCGTGGAGGCGGCCGGCATGCTCACAGGGTAGAGCGCGGGCTACGACAACGCAGCGTCAGGTGACGAGGCCGCGGCGGAAGCCGAGCGCGACGGCCTGCGCTCGGTCGTGCACCTCCAGCTTGCGGAACAGCCGCCGCGCGTGGGTCTTGACGGTGTCCTCGGACAGGTAGAGGTCCTTGCCGATCTGGCTGTTGGACTTGCCCTGGCTCATCCCGGTGAGGACCTGCAGCTCGCGTTCGGTGAGCTGTACGCCGACCGGGGCGCTCCGGGTGCGCTGCGGTCCGGCCAGGGCCCGGCGCAGCGACGGCTCGACGAGATCCATCCCCTGCAGGGCATGGGCGACGGCGGCGCACAGCTCCTCGTGGCTGACGTCCTTGAGCAGGTAGCCGCGCGCGCCGTGGGCGACAGCCGCCGCGACCTGGTCGCGGTCGTCCGCGGCGGTCAGCATGATGACCTTGGCCTCGGGGTGCTCGGCGACCAGTCGACGCGTCGCCTCCAGACCGCCGAGGCCGGGCATCCGCACGTCCATCAGCACGAGGTCGGGCCGCTCGTGCGGATAGCGCGCGAGCACCTCCTCACCACTGGCGGCGGTGTCGACCCGGTCGACGCCGGGGACCTCGGCGACGAACTGGCGCAGCCCTTCCCGCACGATCCGGTGGTCGTCGCAGATCAAGACGCTCGTGGTCACGGGGCTACCTCCGTCGGAGCAGGGTTGCACGGCAGGTCCAGCTCCAGGGACTGCGCGGTCAGGGTGAGCCGGCCGCCCAGGGCCGCGACGGCCTCGGACCAACCCGGTCCGTCGAACGCGTCCGCGCCACCGGTGACGGTGAGCGAGGACCCGGCCGGTGTGCGTCGTACGACGACAGAGACCGTCGGATCCGCAGGCGCGAGCGCCGCGGCCTGGACAAGGCGGTAGGCCAGGGCAGCGAAGACGGGATCGTCCTCGGCCGGCAGGTCCAGGTCGAGGGTCAGCGCGGGTTTGCCGTCGCGGACGAGCTGGGCGCTGAGCAGGTCCAGCGCAGCAGCCAGGCCAGCGCCGGCGGTCCTGGGTCGAAGGTGCCAGAGGGCAGCCCGCAGCTCGACCAGCGCGAGCTGGACGGCGTCGCGGACCACGGTCGGGTCCCCGCCGCGGACCGCGAGGTCGGCGGCGTAGCGAGCGGCGACGAGGGCCTGCACCGGCCCGTCGTGCAGCCGGTCGGCGGCGGTGGTGGTGGACAGGTCAGCGAGGGCCAGAGATCCGGGGCCGGGGCGCGCCGGGGCAAGGGTCGTCTGCGACGCGCCGCCCACCTGTGTCCCTCTCGTCGTCACCCGCACCGGTCATCGGTGTCACCTGTTCGGGTTCAGCATCGGCACGGATCACGCGCAACGTGAGGGCTTTGCCGCAAGGTGGTTCGAAGTGACCAGAGGGGTCAACCGCCGAGCAGCGCCGCCACGTCGCTGCGCGCGAGCCACTCGGCCCGCACGCCCGGGGGCAGGTCACCGGCGATGGCGAGTACGGCGGACCGAGCGGCGGCCAGCGAGCGCGCGCTCTCGGCCGGGTCGAGGTCCTCCAGCAAGGCCCCGAGCAGCGCTCGGGCCGGCCAGACGAGCGGGACGGTGCCGAGCGACTCGGCGAGCGTGGCGGCGCGCCGCAGCGTCTGCGCGGCGTCGCGGTCCTCTTCGCCCTCGGCCGAGCCGTCGTCACCGCCGCTGACTTGAGCGAGACCGAGGTAGAGCAAGCCCTTGGCGACGTGGCGGGGGGCGCGGGCCTGCTCGGCCCGGTCGACGGCGGCGCGAGCGTGGGCGGCCGCCTCGTCGGGCTGGCCGTGCTGGAGCGCGAGGTCGGCGTGCACCCAGCCCAGGCGCACCCGCTGCCGCCACCAGTCGTCGGCGCGGGCGGGCACGAGCGCCTCCGCCAGCGCGGCGCGCTCGGTGGCCTCGTCGAGGTCACCCGTGCCGATGGCGGCGGCCGCCAGCCCCAGCTGCGCGTCGAACTCCGCCTCTGCGCTACCCGCGGCAAGCGCCAGAGCGGCCAGGTCGGCATCGCGGGCGAAGGTGTGCCGCCCGAGCTGGCGGTGCACGCTCGCGACGGTCGAACCGGCGAGCGCGCCGAACAGCCGGCCCTCCGCGCTGGCGGCGGGCGACTTCCCCGCCTCGACCAGCGGCGACAGGACGGTGAGGGCGGCGCCGTACCGCCCGGCCGCGCCGAGCGCGACCCCGAGCAGCCAGGCGGCGGCCGCCATCTCGGCCTCGCGGCCCTGCGTCTGGGCCAGGACGACGGCCTGCTCGTGGACGCCGACGGCAGCCTGGGGCTTGCCGTGGACGGCGGCGTGTTCGCCGCTGGCCAGCAGGGCGGGCAGGTCGGCGCCGGGTGCGGTCACCGGCGCACCGTACCCGGCGCTCGCGACTCAGCCGGCGAGGGCGCAGACCTCGTCGAGCGCCTGTGCCAGGTCGGTCACCGACCGGGCGCCAGGCGGCAGCTCCGCATCAGCCCAGCCCGGGCCGCCGACCACGAGCGCCGTGGGGGGCCGCTGCGCCGGCAGCGCCAGGGCCTGCGCCGCCTGCGCCGTCGGCCGGCGTTGCGCCCACACGAACAGCACCGACGGGCCTGTACGGCGTACGGCCGCGGTGACGGCCGCGATCGGCAGGTCCGGCCCCAGCAGCCGGCAGCGGACGCCGCGGGCGGCGAGCCCGGCCGCGACGGCGTGCAGCGGCAGCGCGTGCTGCTCCCCGGGCGCACCCGCCAGCAGGACGGGCCGGCCCCCCGGCGGTTCGGCGTACGAGGCCCCCCACTCCTGCAGCGCCAGCGCTACGCAGGACGCGAGCAGGTGCTCGACCTCGACGCCGTCTCCCGTGGCGGCCCAGCGGTCACCGACCGCGACCAGGACAGGCCGCAGGACGTCGTCCCAGGTGGCCACGAGACCGCGGGTCGCCAGCTGCTCGCGGACGATGGCCGACACGGCCGGGGCATCAAGGGCCAGGGCAGCCCGGCCGAGGCCGCGGGTCGCCGGATCGGCGTCGGGCAGCGCGAGCACCCGGCCGCCGCCGGCGTGCGGCCGCTCGCCGGAGTCCGGCACGGGGAGCTGGACAGTCGTCGCGGCGCGGGCGGCGTCGGCGGGGGGCCAGCCCTCGCGCACGAGCCGGCTCATCTGCTCCAGCCGAGCGACGTCCTCGGGCCCGTAGCGGCGGTGGGCTCCCGCGCGGTGCTCGCTCGGCCCGAGCCCGTACCGCCGGTCCCAGGTGCGCAGGGTGGCGGGGGCGACGCCGAGCCGGCGCGCGACGACGGCGACCGGCAGCGCGGCCACAACCGCCTCGCTGCCGTTCTCGCTGGCGCCTGAGTCCCCCGAAGTCACCTCGGCAGGATGCGCGGCCCGGGACCCGGCCACAAGTCGAACTGCTCGCGGTCGGCGGACGAACACCTGGTGTGAGCACCCTCTCGGTGGGGTACTTGAACAATGTGTGAATCGGTTGTAGGTTCACCTCAGCGCCCTGACCCTCGCGACCGAAGGACTGCCGTGACTGACATCTCCCGCCTCCCCGGCCCGGTGTCCGAGAACTGGGAGTGGCAGCTGCGCGGCAGCTGCCGGGGCGTCGACCCCAGCCTGTTCTTCCACCCCGAGGGCGAGCGCGGCCCGCGCCGCAGCAACCGCGAGGCGGCCGCCAAGGCCATCTGCGCGACCTGTCCCGTGCTCGTTCAGTGCCGCGAGGCGGCCCTCGCCGCCCGCGAGCCGTACGGCGTCTGGGGCGGGCTCTCCGAGCACGAGCGAGAGGTCATCACCGGCACCGGCCGGCAGGCTGCCGCCAGCTGACGTCGGGCCGCTCGCGGGCCTCAAGGTGACGGCCGGTCGGGACGATTCGTACGATAGGACCGAACCCGACCGCTCGATCCCCCTGCAGACTGCCCCGAGGAGCTCGTCGCCGTGCCCCAGCGCCCCGCTCGCCAGGTCGCCTGTGCCGGCCTGCTCGTGGCCGGCCTAGTCGCCCTCACCGGCTGCGGTCCGGTCGCTCCCAAGGACGCCGCCGCGGCCCCCGCGCCGCTGCGCATCCAGACCACGCAGACCGAGCCGGTCGCCGCACCGACGACCGCCGCCAGCCCGTCGGTCGCCCCGCTGTCGCGCCGGCTGCGCGCCGACGTCGTCGTCACCGGCAAGCAGAGCTTCTCCCCGAGCGGCCTGGCCAAGCTGACCAGCCTGTCACCGCGGTATGGCGCCACAATCTTCCGCGCCGGCACGGTCCGGCTCGGCGGGCGTGAGGTCCAGGCCGTCGCTGTCGACCCGTCGACGTTCCGCCGTTTCACCCCAGCCGGGACAGCCGAGGCCGACTTGGTCTGGGAGAGCGTCGCGCGCGGCGAGGCCGTGCTGTCCCACGCCTTTGCTACGGCGAACAAGCTCGGGCTCGGCGGACAGGCCGTCGTGTTCGCCCGCAAGGCAGCGCCGCTCACCTTGCGCATCGGCGCCTTTGCGACCACCGGCATCCCGGGCACCGACCTCATCGTCTCCGACGCCCAGGGCGCGCGACTGGGGCTGCCCAAGGCCAGCGCGATGCTGCTCACCGCCGACACCGCCGTCGACCCCGTCGTCCTCGCCAGCAAGGTGCGGCGGGTCACCGGCGACGGCGGCCAGGTCGACCTGCTGACCGCGCCGACCGTCAACCCCGTCGCTTTCCTCACCGCCGGTCGGGCCGCGCGGGCCTTCGGCGCCTTCTCCTACCGCTACTACCCCGACGGCACGATCGAGCCCGACGCCCGCTGGGTGCGCGAGAACACCGAGACGTCGACCCTGCCGATCTTCGGCCGGATCACCTGTCATCGGCTGATGATGAACCAGCTACGCGGCGCCCTCACCGAGATCGAGGCGCGCGGCCTCGCCGGGACGCTGTCGACGTACGACGGCTGTTACGTGCCGCGCTTCATCGAGCGCAACCCGATGAACTCGATCTCCTTGCACACCTGGGGCATCGCTATCGACCTGGATGCGGCGACCAACTATCGCGGCATCGCCGGGACCATGGACCCCAAGGTCGTCGAGATCTTCAAGCGGTGGGGCTTCCGCTGGGGCGGCGACTGGGCCTACACCGACCCCATGCACTTCGAGCTCGGCGCGCTGCTGACGTCACCGCGCTCGTAGCGCTCTGAGCGCCGGCACCCCGAGCCGCGCATCCCGCAGCACCGTCCGCGCCGCGTTGCGCCCGCACATGCCGTGCACGCCGCCGCCGGGGTGGCTGGCAGCGCCGCACATGTACAGCCCCCCGACGGGCAGCGCGTACGAGGACCACCCGGCGACGGGCCGGAAGACGAGCAGCTGGTCGACGGTAGCCGAGCCGCCGCCGACGTCGCCGCCGACGAGGTTCGGGTCCAGCGCCTGGAGGCCGTACGGGCTCGTGACGGTCCTGTCGACGACGAGGTCGGCCAGCCCCGGCGCGTGCGCCTCGATCCGCGCGACCATGCGATCGGCGAACTCCTGCTCCCACCCGGCCGCGCCGGGATCGGCGGGGCAGTGGCACTCGACCCAGAGGCCGGCTGCGCCCGCGGGCACGCGAGTCGGATCGGCGCGGTCCTGCTGGCCCAGGATCAGCTGCGGGTGCTCGGGAAGCCGGCCCCGCCGTACCTCGGCCTGCGACAGGGCCAGCTCGTCCACGTCGCCCATGACGTGCACGACCACGGACTCGCGCAGCCGCTCGTCGGCCCACGGCGCCGGTGCCGACAGGTCGAGGTCGACGCGGAAGTAGCCGCTCGTGTAGCGGTGCCGGCGGAGCTGGTCGAGCCATGGTCCCGGCAGGTGCTGCTCGCCGACGAGGTCCCTCGCCAGGATCGTCGGCGCGACGTCGGCGACGACCGTCCTGGCCGCGATGCCCTCGCCGTCGGCGGTGCGGACGCCGACCGCAC
>JANPHZ010000015.1:0-17943 GCA_031424715.1 Frankiaceae bacterium | reverse complement strand
CGCGGACGAGGTAGCGATCGTCGGTCTTGGCAGATGCGGTCCAGATGATGCGGCGCGGGTCGTCTCCGTTGACGTAGTCGCGCATGCCGTAGAACTCGAAGCCGCTCGGCCAGGGCTTGGACTGCGGTGGCCGGATCGGCGGGTCCTCCCACTCCCGGCTGGTGATGCGGTCCTGCACCGACTCGGTGTTGGGGTGCACGATCACGGTCTCCGCCGGGGCGATCTCGACCCGCTTGCGGGTGAGCCCGAACGGGTCGCTCCACTCGGCGACCAGTGGCCCGACGGTGAACACGCCCCGCCGCCGCGCGGTAAAGCGGTAGCCGTGCTCGACGCTGGCCCCGACGGGCAGCACCGGCACCGGCAGGCGGACCGTCGTCCCGAACGACTCCGGCAGCTCTTCCTCGAGGACCACGGTGGCCAGGCGCCGCTCGGCGGTCACCGCGAGCTGGACCTCGACCTGCTGGTCGACCCGGATCCGAGTGGGCAGGGTGCTGCGCACCGCCTGTACGGCGAGGCGGCGTCGGGCGAGCAGTCGGGACATGCCGAGCACCGCGATGGCGCCGTAGGCCAGGAGGAAGACGGCCGGGCTGCCGAGGGCTCGACCCAGGGCGAAGCCGGGCAGCACCAGCAGGGCCAGGCCGACGGCCGGTGGCGTGACGCCGAAGCGCCGCTCCACCGTGCCGAGCAGCCCGGCGGTGCGCAGGCCAACCTGCCCGCGCCCGAGTGCTGGTGCCGTCCCTGACATGGTCGGATCAGGCCGACTTCAGGCCGAGCGGAGCCTTGACCTGCGTGAGCAGCCGGTCGATGACGTTGTCGACCGTGTCGTCACGCAGCAGCGCGTCAGGGGTCAGCAGCAGCCGGTGGCCGAGCACGGGCCGCACCAGCAGGCGCACGTCGTCGGGGAGCACGTCGTCGCGTCCCTGGGAGGCAGCGACGACGCGCGAGGCGCGCATCAGCGAGAGGGCGGCGCGACTGCTCGCGCCCATCTGCAGGGTCGGGTCGTTGCGGGTCGCCTGGCAGACGTCGACGATGTAGCGCGCCATCTGCTCGCTGATGGTGACCCGGTTGGCCCACTCGATCATCAAGATCAGCTCGTCGGCACTGACGACCGAGCCGATGGTGTCGATGGCCTCCCCGGTGCGGTGAGCCATCAGCACCTCGACCTCGGCCTCCGGTGAGGCGTAGCCGAGCGAGAGTTTGAACAGGAAGCGGTCGAGCTGCGCCTCGGGCAGCGGGAAGGTGCCGGCCAGCTCAATCGGGTTCTCGGTCGCCAGCACGAAGAACGGCCGGGGCAGCTTGTGCGTGATGCCGTCGACGGTCACGGTGCGCTCGGCCATGGCCTCCAGCAGAGCCGACTGCGTCTTCGGGGTGGCCCGGTTGATCTCATCGGCGAGGAAGACGTTGGCGAACACCGGACCGGGGCGGAAGACAAAGGCGCCAGTCTTGCGGTCCAGCACGGGCGAACCCGTGATGTCGGCGGGTAGCAGGTCGGGCGTGCACTGGATGCGGTTGGTGGTCGCCGACATGGTGGTGCTGATCGCCCGGGCGAGGACGGTCTTGCCCGTGCCGGGGTAGTCCTCGAAGAGCAGGTGACCGCCCGCCACCATCGCTGTCAGCGACAGCCGGACGACCTCCTCCTTGCCCTTGAGGACCTTGCCGATGTTGTCGACCATCGACTCGAACAGGTCGCTGAACCCGCTGCTGGTGAGGTCTGAACTCGCTGCTCTACGACGGGGAGGCACTGGTCACCGTTCCTTGCTGTCGGTGGAGAGGATGTCCGCGAGTGCGGCCATCCGGTTGCCGGCCAGGTCACTGCGGCTGATGTCATCGTCGGACGCCGCCAGGTAGGACGCGAGGACCCGCGGGTCGTTGCGGACCTCGTCGGGCTTGCCGCTCACGAGCACGCGACCCGACTCCATCGCGACCAGCTCGTCGGACAGGCCCGTCACGAGCGGGATGTCGTGCTCGATGACGAGCATGCCGCAGCCGGTCTCACGCACGATGCGGGTCAGCAGCGGTCCGAGCGCCTCGGTCTCGGCCTGCGCGAGACCTGAGGACGGCTCGTCGAGCAGCAGCAGGCTGGGCTCGAGCGCGATGATGCAGGCGACGTCGACAGCTCGTCGGCTTCCGGTCGAGAGCTCGCCGAGGACCTTGTCGGCGTACGCCGCCAGACCCAGCAGGTCGACCAGTCGCTCGACCTGCTTGCGGATGCGTCGTTCGGAGCTGCGCACCTGCGGGGCCCAGAGCGCGCCGAGGACGGGATTGCTGACGGTACGACGCTCTAGGGCGACGGCGATATTCTCGCGCACGGTGAGGGCGGGGAAGAGTCGCGCGTTCTGGAACGAGCGGCCCAGGCCCAGCCGCGCCCGGGAGTCGGGCGCCGCACCCGTGACGTCGGTGCCCGCGAGCAGCACCGCGCCGGCGTCGGGACGGACGAACCCGGAGATGACGTCGAACAGCGTGGTCTTACCGGCTCCGTTGGGCCCGATGACACCGACGACCTGGCCGGGCTGCACGGTGATCGAGACCTCGGACAGCGCTGCTACGCCGCCGAACCGGACCGAGACGCCCTGCACGTCCAGTGCTGGCGGCGTAACGGTGTCAGGGGCGACGTAGGGCCTGCGCGCGGCCGCGCGGGTGCCGCCGGCCGCTCCGCCCATGAAGACGCTGCGCACGAGGTCCGGACGGGCGAGCAGCTCCTCAGTCGGCCCGGAGAAGCGCACCGTGCCCTTCTCCATGAAGACCGCCCGATCGGCGATGGTGAGCGCGACGTTGAGGGACTGCTCGACCAGGATGATCGTGGTGCCCCTGGCGTTGAGGGTGCGGAGCACGTCCAGAAGCTGCTCCACGACGCGCGGTGCGAGGCCGAGCGACAGCTCGTCGACCATCAGCAGGGTGGGTGCCATCAGCAGCGCCTGGGACAGGCCGACCATCTGCTGCTCTCCGCCGGAGAGCGACCCGGCGGACTGGTCGGCGCGTTCGCGCAGGACGGGAAAGAGCGTGAGTACCTCCTCCATCCGCTCGGCGACCGCGGTGGGGTCGTCCTGCAACGTCCAGGCCGCGGCGCGCAGGTTCTCCGCCACCGACAGGCTCGGGAACACCGCAGCGCCACCGGGCATGGTGACGACCCCGGCGGCCGCGTTCTGGTGCGGTGGCCGGTGGGTGATATCTGTGCCGTCCAGGAAGATCGCCCCGTTGCTCGCCTCCTGCGCGCCGCTGATGGCCCTGAGCAGGGTGGACTTGCCTGCCCCATTAGTGCCGACGAGCGCGACGATCTCTCCGCGCGCGACGTCGAGGTCAACACCGAACAGGACCTGCACCCCTGCGTAGGCGACATCGACGTCCCGACAGACGAGCAGCGTGCTCCGCCCCGCCTCCTCGGCCAATCGCTGCGCCTCGTCAGCCGCGTCGGCGGCGCGGGCGGCACGTATGTCACGGTCCACGCCCGATGCGCCCGTGGCGAGGATGATGCCGCCGATGACGAGGAACGGGACCAGCAAGAGCACGCCGCGCTGCAGGCCGATGGCCTCCATCGCCGTGACGAGCACCGGAAGCAGCAGCAGGTTGAGCAAGGTCCACGGCACCGTGGTCTGCAGCCCGATACCGCGCACCCTCGCGGGGACGACGAAGGAGATGAGGGTGAAGCCACCGGGCTGCCCGATCACCTCGGCGACAACGGAGACCTGGAGCAGGGCGATGGCCACCGCCAGAGGCGGTCGAAAGGAGACGAGCACGATGATGAGCGCTTGCACGATGGGTGCACAGCCCAGGTAGGTGAGGAAGCGGCCAGGTCGGTCACGCAGGAGGTACGCCCCGAGCGGCCCTGCGGCGAGCAGGCCCAACAGCCCCGAGATCCCGTTGAGGGTGAAAACGAGACCTAGCTGGGTGCTGCTGAGCCCGTAGACCTCGGTGAGGAAGAAGGGCAAGATCAGCAGGGCGAAGGCGCCTCGGGCGCCGACGAAGGGCGTGGCGTACCAAAAGCGCCGGAGCGTTGCCACGCTCGCGGCTGCCCGATAGGCCTCACCGAAGCTCGGTGCTTCGAGCGGGGTTGCTTCTGGGTTCGGCCGGTCGAAAGCACCCCGCGCCGGCTCGCGCAGCACAAAGGTCAGCAGCCCCACAGCGACGGCCAGTCCACCCAGCAGAAGCAGAGTCGCTCGCCAACCGATGCGGTCTCCGAGCAGGCCTGCCAGCGCCGGCCCGATGATGAGACCGAACTGCGCCGCCGCAAAGTAGATGGCGAAGACGCGCGCTCTGCCCTTGGGCGGGAAGTAGTCGGCCATCAGCGGGAAGCTGGCAGGCTGCGCCACACCCTGCGCGATTCCGTTGGACAGGCGCGCCCCCACCAGGCCCAGAGCGCTTGTCGCCATCCCGGTCAACCCGATCGTGGTCCCGGTGAGCAGCGTGCCGCTGCGGACGAGCCACACGCGACTGACGCGGTCTGCCAGATAGCCCATGGGCAGGAGGAACAGCGTCAGCAGCACACCGGCGAACGCTGAGACCGTCGCTAGGAAACTGATGTTGACACCAAGGTCGGCGCGGATCTGCGGCAGCAGCACGCCAATCGCCTGCTCGTCGATGCGGGCGCAGATCGAGGTCAGGCAAAGGATGATCAGGACACGCGTGGGCCCCTCGATGGTCGCGGGGTTGAAGTCCCGCAACAGCGTGGTGACCCGCGCTCGTGGCGACGGTCCTACGGTGCTGGGGGTATCTGTTCCGGCAACTGGCGGTCGGTAGTCGCCTGCGTCGCCGACATCGCGTTGGCGGTCGGTGGGCACCAGGGTCCGCAGCCCCCGTGCCTCTTCCTTGGCCTCAGCCACGGTTGGCCTCCACGGCTTCGCGGGCGCCGGCGGTGGTGGCCCACTGCCCGTCGAGGGCGTAGCGGGTGGGGACGAAGACGGTCGATCCTCCGGGGCCGGTGCGCGGCGAGATGGGGGCGCGACCGGTGGACGCGTTGGTGGCGTAGGCGGCGACCTCGATGTTGTTGCGCCGCGCGAGGCGTCGCAGCAGACCGTCGCGTACGTCGAAGCCCACCTGCGCCAGGCCGCCGGGAGCGAGGAGCAACAGGGCGACGCCACCGACGCCGTTGATGAGGGCGGTGATGCCCGGGCTCGTGGTGGCGAGGGAGATCAGCGCCAGGGCGGCGAACCCGACGAGGGGGCCGGCCAATGAGCCGAGGCCGCCGATGACGGTGAAGGTGAACAGCAGCAGGCTCGCCTCGACCGAGAACGAGTTGGCGTTGACGCCCCCCTGCTGGAAGGCGAAGAGCCCTCCCGCGAGGGCAGCGAGGAAGCCGGACACGGCGAAGGCGTTCAGCCGCGCCCGCAGCAGCCCGATGCCGAACGACTGGGCGGCGGCTTCGTTGTCACGTGCCGCGATGAGGACCCGAGCCGTCCGGCTGCGCCGCAAGCCCGCGACGCCACCGACGCACAGGGCGAGGATGGCAAACGTGACGAAGTAGTAGGTGCGCTGGTCGGCGAGGTCGAAGCCGAGCAGGCGAGGTCGACCGAGGTCGTCGGGCAGGTAGCGACCGAGCTGGTCGGGGTTGAGCAGGACGGCCAACACCGAGGAGGCGAAGGCCAGGGTGCTGACGGCGAGCGTCAGGCCGGAGAGGCGCAGCGCGGGGAGTCCGACCAGGACGGCGACGAACGCGCCGGCGAGCGCCCCCAGCAGCAGAGCGAGCAGGAAGGGAAGGCCGCTGACGGCGGCGACGTAGGCACCCACGGCGCCGAAACCGAACTGGCCGAGGCTGACCTGCCCGGCCCAGCCGGTGAGGACGAGGAGAGAAAGCCCGACGATCGCGTACGTCGCTGTCGTCGCGACGATGCTGGTCTGGCTGGGGGACAGGACGAAGGGTGCTGCGACGAGCAGTGCGGCGAGGCTGCCGCGCAGGCTCCGACGCAGGGTGCGGACGGCAGGCAGGTCCTTGAGCTCGTCCGGCACGGGGCGGGCCTGCCGGCCGGCCAGGTAGGCACTGCTGGTGTCGAGGTCGCTGCGGCTCGAGGCCCGTCGCTGCAAAAGGAGCAGGCCGCTGATGACGACGACGAGGCTGCCGTCCAGCACCGTCGTGCTACCGGCGGAGAACTGCACGGCCTGGCTCAGCACGCCGAAGGCCAGGGCGGCGAGCCCGGCCATCGGCAGGCTGGTGAAGCGGGCGATGACGACGACGAGCAGGATCCGCACCAGGCTGGTGGCGCTGGCGGGTGCGGTTCCGTCGCCGGCCGGCGAGGCCATCGCACCGAGCAGGGCGGCTGCTCCGGAGAGGGCTCCCACGAGCATCCAGACCCGACCGTTGACGGCGACGACGTCGACGCCGAGCGTCTGGGCCCGGCTCGGGTTCTCGGCGGTCGCCCGGATCGCCGTACCCAGCCGGCTCCTGGCGAGGTAGAGCGCGACCGCGCCCAGGCCGAGCACGGCCACCACCAGCGTGAGCAGATCGGCGGTCGCGAAGCGGGCGGGCTCGATGGTGAGCTCGAGCCGCCACGGGGGAGGTGCCGCCCGGGTCACCCCGCCGAAGGTGCGCTGGTCCTGCGTCGTGAGCAGGTTGACCAGGGCGCGCTGTGCGGCCGCGAGCACCGTGATGAGGAAGATGGACCCGACCGTGAGAACCAGGCGCGGTGCGCGCTCGAGCTTGCGGACGACGAGCAGGTAGAGCAGCCAGCTGACGCCGACCGAGACCAGCAGGCTGACCAGGAGCGACCCCCAGTAGTTGACCTGCAGCAGCCCAGGACCGACCGTCCCGAGGCACGGCGGACAGGCGCTGCTCACCCCCCGAAAGACCGGACGCGTGTTGACCAGCAGGGTGAACAGCGTCGCGGCGATCGCGCCGATCTGCAGCTGGGCGAAGTTGATGAACCGGTTGCTGCGGAAGACCAGGATGATCCCGGCGGCTTGCAGCGCCAGGCTGGCCGCGGACACCACGCCGAGCCCGATGACGCCTGCGGGCGTACCGCCCGGCAACAGCAGGATGACCGGGAGGACGGCGACGAGGACGACCCCCTCGGCTCGGGCGAGCAGCTGACGTCGCAGCCGGTCGAGTGGTCGAGCGGAGACAAGCGCTGCGCTCACAGGCAGGCGCCGCTGTAGAAGGCCGGCTCCGAGCGCTGCCACTGGCCCAGGGCGAAGCGGCGACCGCGGTCGACGTAGCAGACCGAGCCCGGCACTGTCGGGTCAATGGTGCCGGGCCGGTTGGGGTCGTACCAGAACATCGCCGCATCAGCGGTCATCACGTGGCGCTGGCCCGGAAAGCCCGCCCTGGCTTGGAAGTACGGCGCCGCGCCCGCTCCGGGGTTGGTGAACTGCGCCTGCTGCAGACCGCGCTGGAAGCTCGCCGGTGTCAGGTCAGGTCCGGCGAGCTGGATGCCCGAGGCGAGCAGGAGCAGCTGGTAGTAGCGCGAGTTGGAGGCGTAGTAGGTGTTGCCGGCCGGGTCCTGCGACGGGTCAGCCTCGCGCAACGCCCAGTACCACGGCATGTCCTGCTTGGGCAGCAGCTTGTTGCGGAAGGTGATGCCCACGACATGGCTGGTCTGGTCGGGTGGGGCGTTGCCGCCGGAAAATGCGTTGTCGATGTCGTTGGCGCCGTACGTCGTGAGAACCCATTCGGGCTGGTAACCCTGACCGGACGCGGCGGGCATGTACTTGCCGCGGGTGTCGAGCAGGCTGCAGAAGCACATCAGCGAGGTCACCCCCGCGTCGCGCATCGTCACGATGGCGTTGACACCGTTGCGCTGCGGGTCCTTCGTCGCCTCCTCCTGCACCTCGGTCAGCGTGACGCCGCAGGCCTTCAGACCGGCCCGTAGTGGCCCGAGGTCGGGGGAGCTGCCGTCTGTCGCGCGGGTCGAGATGACGCCGAACTTCCGGGCGGCGGCGCTGCGCTGGGTGCCGCCGGCGTAGGCCGGTTGCCGACCGGCGAGCTTGGCGCAGACGAACTGCGCGGTGTTGGCCATGATGGTGTTGACGCCGGGCTGGAAGTTCCACTGGTAGGGAGCCTGCTTGGCGTAGGCAGCGTCGGTGCCAGTGATCAGGTTGCCGTCGGAGATCGAGATGACCTTGCGGTCGGCGAGCGCGTCGTAGTAGGCACGGTCGGCCTGGTTGGCGTTGCAGTAGGCCAGCGAGGCAAACGCCTGCAGCTCCTCCTGCACGGCGATGGCGTCGGCCCGCTGCTTGTCGGGTGCCGGCACGTTGTCGGCGCAGCCACTGGGGTCGTACTGGGCCAAGACCAGCTTGCGGCCGTAGAACTCGAAGCGCTTGTTGAGGAAGTCGACCAGGATCGGCGGGATGGCCCTGTTCTCCAGGAACTGGACCGGCATGGCGATGGTGATCTGATCGCGGGTCACGCCCGGCGTCGTCGCCCCGCCGTTGTCGCGCGTCGGGTCGAAGTAGGGCACGCAGGGCGGGGACTGCGGATCCTCGGTCTGCCGGGGCGGGTTGCCGACGCACTGGCGCACCCGGGGCACGACGATCGCGGCCGCTGAGGCGGCGGCACTGGCCCGGGCGGCGGCACTGGCCGAGGGGGTCGGGCTCGGCGAGGGGCCGGTGCTCTCGCCGCCGGCGGATGGGTCCGCGCTGACATCGGGCGCCTGCTCGTCGAGGGACTGCTTGATCTGCTCTACGGCCTGGGGCGCGAACTCCGCGATGGCCGGCGGCGGGGCCTGCCGGGCTGTGAGGGCAACAGCAGCAACCAGCACCGAGAAGGCGACCACGACGCCACCGAGGATGAACCCCGGCGTCTTCGGGGCCGGGGTGCGGGACACGGCTGACCCCTTCGGTCGTGGACGTGGCTGGAACGGTCGACGACCGGTCCGGAAGGGAGGGCGTTACCGTCCCGTTTCGGGATCGTACGACGCCGCGCCCGATTCGGGGCACGCGAGCGCAGGAGGTGGCACGGGTGTCGATGCACGTCGAGAGGCTGACTGCCGAGCACCTCGTCGACCCCCTCGGGCTGGACACCCCTCGGCCGCGATTGTCCTGGTGCATAAGGGATGACAGGTTCGCCGCCTGTCAGTCGGCGTACCGGATCTTCACCGGTGACTGGGACTCGGGACAGATCCATGGGACAGGTACGACGGATGTCCTCTACGACGGTCCGGCGGCGCAGCGGGTGCAGTGGCAGGTGCAGGTCTGGACCGCCGACGGGCGCACCGCCACCAGTGCGCCGGCCGTCTTCGAGCAGGGGCTGCGCACCTGGTCGGGAGGCTGGATCTGCCGGCCCGTGCCGGCCGATGCGCACGACGGCCACCGTCCGGCGGCCCACCTGCGCACGACGTTCGAGCTCACCGACGAGGTGGTGCGCGCCCGGCTGCACGTGAGCGCCGGTGGTCTGTGCGAGCCGTGGCTCAACGGCCACCGGGTCGGGGACGACCGCCTCGCGCCGGGGTGGACCGATTACGAGCACCAGGTGCGCGCCCGGACCCACGACGTGACGGACCGGCTGGTGCTGGGTCGCAACGCGGTCGGCGTCGTCGTGCTGGAAGGCTGGTACGCCGGCTATATCGGCTGGGACCACCTGCGCGAGCACTACGGCCGGACGCCCGTTGCCAAGGTTGAGCTGGTCGTCGATCTCCTCGACGGCACGCAGCTGCGGGTGGCCTCGGACGAGACCTGGCGCGGCCGGCACGGGCCGATCCGCAGCGGCGACCTGCTGGCCGGCGAGCTCTACGACGCGCGCCACCAGCTGGGCGACTGGACCTCGCCGGCCTACGACGACGGCGACTGGGAGCTGGCCTGGCCCGACCCGGGACCCTCTGGCCGGATCGTGTCGACACCGTGCGAGCCGGTGCGCGCGCTGGCAGCTGTGCCCCCGGTGTCCGTCCAGCCGGGCCGACCCGGCTCGCGCATCGTCGACCTGGGCGAGGAGATCGTCGGGTGGCCCCGGCTCACCGTCGACGCCGAGCCGGGCGCCGTCGTACGGCTTCGCAGCGCCGAAGCGCTGGACGAGGACGGAGAGCTGTGGACCGCCAACCTGCGCGGCGCGGCCTGCACCGATACCTACGTCGTGGGGGCGCGGGGTCCGCAGGTGTGGGAGCCGCGCTCGACCTACCGGGGCTTTCGCTACGTCGAGGTCACCGGGCCGCCGAGCGCCGAGGTGGTGGGCATCCTCGCCCACAGCGCAGCCCGGGAGACCGGCACGTTCGCCTGCTCGTCGAGCGACCTGACGGCGCTGTGGGAGGCGGCCCGGCGCACCGTGCGCAACAACCTCGTCGCCCTGCCCACCGACTGCCCGCAGCGCGACGAGCGGCTCGGCTGGCTGGCCGACGCCGAGGTCAGCGTCGACCTCGCCTCCTACCTCTTCGACGTCGGGACCTTCTACGCCGGCTGGCTCGCCGACGTGCGGTCCGGGCAGTCCCCGGACGGCGCCTTCCCCGATGTCGCGCCGCGGCTGTCGCACACCGGCGACGGCGCGCCGGGCTGGGGCGACGCCGGCGTCGCGGTGCCCTGGGCGCTGTGGCAGTGGTACGGCGCCCGGCAGGTCCTGGCCGACAACGTCGAGGCGATGTCGCGCTGGCCACGCTGGGTCGCCGAGTCCAACCCGGACGGGACCTGGCGCCACGCCCGCGGTCGTGACTACGGCGACTGGCTGGCAACGGTCGAGACGCCCAAGCAGCTGCTGGCCACCGCCTGGTGGGCTCGCTCCTGCGACCTGGTCGCCCGGACGGCGGGGGTGCTCGACCGGCCCGAGCTCCGGGAGGAGGCGACCCGGCTTGGCGACCGGGTGCGCCAGGCGTTCGCCGCGGAGTGGACCGCGGTGAGCGCCGCCGGTGGGCACACCCAGACCTCGATGCTGCTCGCGCTCGCCTTCTCCCTCCGGCCGGCGGCGGAGGTGCTGCCCGCCCTGGTCGCCGACGTGGAGCGGCGCGGCATCACCACCGGCTTTCAGGGGGTGCGGCACCTGCTGCCCGCGCTCAGCCGGGCTGGCCGCACCGATCTGGCTTACGCGCTCGCGCTCTTCGAGGGTCAACCCGGCTGGCTGGCCATGCTCCGCCACGGCGCCACCACGATGTGGGAGCGGTGGGACGCGCGTACGCCTGACGGCTTCGCCGACCCGTTCCTCAACAGCCTGTGCCACAACGCCCTCGGCACCGTGGCGACCTGGCTGCACAGCACGGTCGCCGGGCTGTCCCGCGACCCGGCCGTCGTCGGGTGGCGCCGGGCCCTGGTCGCCCCCGAGCCGGGCGCGGATCTGACCTGGGCGCGGACGTCGTACGACTCCCGGCTCGGCCCCTACGCCGTGGAGTGGGAACTGGACGGGGAGGTGCTGGAGGTCCACGTCGAGGTGCCCGTCGGCGGCGAGGCGGGAGTGCGGCTGCCGGGCGAGCTCGTCGGCACGGTCGAGGGACTGCGGACATATGCGGGCAGAACGACCGGAACGCTCCCGGCCGGTCGGTGGGCCGTGCCGGTGCGGCAGGAGTCTGGTCCGGCAGGTCGAACTCCTCAGGCGTGACGATCGGGTTGCCCGCTCGTTGCACCGCATGACGCCGACCAAGGAGCTCCCGTGACGCCCTGCCCCCGCTTCCTCCGCCCCTTGCTCGTGCTCAGCCTGGCGGCGACCGTCCTGGGAGCTGGTTCGGCCGTGGCCGGCCACAAGGGCCCGAAGCTCGGCCCCAACCTCGCGCCCAACCCCAGCTTCGAGATGGCCAACGAGGCGACCACCATCGACGGCAACTACAACCCCGTCCCCCCGATCGGCTGGGCCCACGAGGGCCTGACGGTGCTCTTCGACTACAAGACCAACGTGGGCCGCACCGGCAAGAAGATGGTGGCCGTCAGCGGCGCACTGGGCGGCGGCAAGCAGCTGTGCGACGCCAGCAGTGGCGCTGACATGTGCGCCCCCAACGCCGCCTACCCAGCCACCTCGCAGGTCGACAACGGCACCCGCTTGACCTACTCGATGCGGCCCTTCTGGGTCACCGACAACCCGATCGCGGCGGTCGCCGGCAAGACCTACCGATTCTCCGCCTACGCCTCGCTGCCCAGCCTGAACCCCAACGCCGGTGTGCCCGGGGAGGGCGCTGCGACCCAGGTCAAGTGGGTTGACGCCGCCGGCAAGGGGCTCGCCATCGCCGAGGCCGGCAAGCTGGTCAAGGTCGCGGGCAAGCGCATCCTCGGCTTCAAGCTGGTGACCGCAGACCTCAAGGCCCCGGCCGGCGCCGCTGGCGCGGTGCTCATGCTCGGCCACACGGAGTACACCCACACCGGCAGCCAGGTCGCCTTCGACGACGTGAGCTTCCAGCAGCTCGGCTAGCTCCCGAGGTAGGGGGCGCCGACCGCCGTCGGCGCCTTGTCGACGGGCGTGCCCGAGCCGTCGCGCTTGCCGTAGGTCGTCGGCAGGTCGACGGGCTCCCCGCCAGCCGCGGCCGCCCAGGCCGGCGACGGCCCCGCCCAGCCGAGCACCAGCAGCGCCTCGCCGGACAGCAGCCGCTGGCACCGGACGCCGCCCGTGGCGCGTCCCTTGCGGGGGTAGTCCGACAGCGGCGTGACCTTGACCGTCGACACCACGCCGGCGCCCTTGCCGCGGCCCTCGGGTGGCAGCCCGCCGCCGGTCACCACGACCGGCTCATCGAAGAGCGTGCCGCCGGCTGTGAGCGCCACGGCGTGGAAGCCGACAACCGAGGCCTCACCGCTGAGCTTGATCCCGGCGATGCCACCCCCGCCGCGACCCTGCGGCCGGACCTCGGCGGCGGGAAAGCGCAGCAGGTCGGCGGTGCTGGTGAAGAAGACCAGCTCCTCCTCGCCGTCGACAAGCTCGGTCGCACCGACCACCTCGTCACCGGGCTTGAGGCTGATGACCTCGAACGCGTCGCCCTTGACCGGCCAGTCCGGAGTCACCCGCTTCACCACGCCCTGCCGGGTCGCCAGCGCCAGGCCCGGTCCGTCGGTGCGCAGGGAGCACAGCGCGAGGACCCGCTCGCCCTTGCCCAGCTCGAGGAACTCGCTCACCGGCGCCCCCCCGCGCAGGGACAGTGCGCCGGTCGTGACGCCGGGGACGGCGGGCAGGTCGAGGGCGCTGATCCGCACGAGCCGGCCGGCGCTGGTGAGCAGACCGAGCTGGCCCCGCGCCGTCGTACGAGCGAGGGAGACGACGACGTCGTGGCGGCCACGTCCGGTGCGCGAGGTGGCCGGCGCCTCCTCGACGGGGGTACGGGCGACCAGGCCGGTCGAGGACAGCAGCACGTCGACCGGGTCGTCGGCAACCTCGAGCGAGGAGGCCTTGCGGGTCACCAGCGCCTTAAGGTCGCCGCCGACCAGGACGGTACGACGGGGGGTGCCGTGCTCCTCGGCGATCTGCGCCAGCTCGGTGCTGATGAGGCCGCGCAGCTTCGTCGGGTCGGCGAGGACCGCCTCGAGCTCGGCGATCCTGGCGCGCAGCTCGGCGAGCTCCTGCTCGAGCTTGGCGAGCTCGAGGGCCACGAGCCGGCGCAGCTGCATGTCGAGGATGTAGGTACCTGCACCTCCGACAGGGTGAAGCGTCCCATCAGCTGGGCGCGCGCCTCGGCCACATCGGCCGACCCGCGGATGATCCGGACGACCTCGTCGATGTTGAGCAGCGCGAGCACCAGGCCCTCGACCAGGTGGGCGCGCTCGGTCGCCTTGCGCAGCCGGAAGCGGGTGCGCCGGGTGACGACGTCGACCCGGTGCGCGAGGAAGACCTCGAGCAGCTCCTTGAGCCCCAGCGTGCGGGGCTGGCCGTCGACGAGGGCGACGTTGTTGATGCCGAAGCTCTCCTCCAGCGGGGTGAGCCGGTAGAGCTCGCCGAGCACCGCCTGCGGGGCGAACCCGGCCTTGACCTCGAAGACCAGCTGGGTCCCGAGCTGGCGATCGGTGAGGTCCTTGACGTCGGCGATGCCCTGCAGCTTCTTGCCCGTGACCAGTTCCTTGACCTTGGCGATCACCCGCTCGGCGCCGACGCCGTAGGGCAGCTCGGTCACGGTGATCTGGGACTTGCCGCGAGCGAGCGCCCCGACCTCGGCGGTGGCGCGCATCCGCACGATGCCGCGGCCGGTCTCGTAGGCCTCGCGCACCTCGGTCATGCCGAGCAGCTGGCCGCCGGTGGGCAGGTCAGGGCCGGGGACGAGCTCCATCAGGTCGTCGAGGGTGGCGTCCGGGTGGGCAAGTAGGTGACGTGCCGCGTCGACGACCTCCACCAGGTTGTGCGGGATCATGTTGGTCGCCATGCCGACCGCGATGCCGGTCGTGCCGTTGACCAGCAGGTTGGGGTAGGCCGCGGGCAGGACGGTCGGCTGCGTCTCCTGCCCGTCGTAGTTGGGCTCGAGGTCGACCGTCTCCTCGTCGAGGTCGTCGGTCAGCAGCAGCGCCGACGCCGTCAGCCGGCATTCCGTATAACGGGAAGCTGCCGCGGAATCATCGGGAGACCCCCAGTTACCGTGCCCGTCAATGAGCGGCACGCGCATCGCGAAGGGCTGCGCGAGGCGCACCATCGCGTCGTAGATGGCGCTGTCGCCGTGCGGGTGGAAGCGACCCATCACGTCGCCGACGACCCGGGCGCTCTTGACGTGCGCGCGGTCCGGCCGCAGCCCGGCGTCGGCCATCGCGTAGAGGATCCGGCGGTGCACCGGCTTGAGCCCGTCGCGGGCGTCGGGCAGCGCACGGGCGTAGATGACCGAGTAGGAGTAGTCGAGGTAGGACGACTCGATCTCGTCGACGACGTCGGTGTCGAGGATCGTCCCCTCGCCCTCGAACGGCGGGATCTCGGTGGACCTGCCTCGCTTGCGTGCCACTGCTGCTCGCTTCCGTGCTGGAGGTGGTGGAGCCGGGTCAGGTGTCGAGCAGCTCGCGGTTGACCCGCGACGCGCTCGAGATGATGAAGTCGCGGCGCGGCGCGACGTCGTTGCCCATCAGCAGTTCCAGGGCGCGCTCGGCGGCCTCGACCGTCCCGGGGTTGATCCGCCGCAGCGTGCGGGTCGCCGGGTGCATCGTCGTCTCGGCCAGCTGGTCGGGGTCCATCTCGCCGAGCCCCTTGTAGCGCTGGGGAACGCCCTTGATGCGCTTGCCCTGCTGCTCGATCCGCTTGACCGCCTGGTGGTATTGCTTGTCGCTGTAGGTGTAGATCGGCTCGGCTGCACCGACCACCTCGATGCGGTGCAGGGGAGGTACGGCGGCGTAGAGGCGACCGGCCTCGATCACCGGCCGCATCGACCGCGCGAACAGCGTGATGAGCAGGCAGCGGATGTGCGCGCCGTCAACGTCGGCGTCGGTCGTGATGACGATCTTGCCGTAGCGCATCTGGTCAAGGTCGAAGGTGCGACCCGTGCCGGCGCCGACGACCTGGATGATCGAGGCGCACTCGGCGTTGTTGAGCATCTCCGAGGGCGAGGCCTTCTGGACGTTGAGGATCTTGCCGCGCAGGGGGAGCAAGGCTTGGTACTCGCTGTTGCGGGCGAGCTTGCCGGTGCCCAGGGCCGAGTCACCCTCGACCAGCCACAGCTCAGTGCGAGCGACGTCGGTGGAGCGGCAGTCGGCCAGCTTGGCCGGCAGGGTCGAGCTCTCCAGCGCGGTCTTGCGCCGCGCGGCGTCCTTGGAGGCGCGCGCGGCCTGGCGGGTCTTGGCCGCTGCAGCGACCTTCTCCAGAACGCTGCGCGCCGCGGCCTTGTGCTTACGGCTGTCGAGGAACTGCGCCTTGAGCTGCTTGCTCACCACGTCGGCCACGATCCGGCTGACCCCAGGTGTGCCCAGCTCGTCCTTGGTCTGGCCGAGGTACTGCGGCTCGGGGACCTTCACCGTGACGACGGCGGTCAGGCCCTCCAGTACGTCGTCCTTGACGACCGGCTCGTCCTTCGCCTTGTGCACCCGCTGCGTGACGAGCGCCTCGTTGAGGGTCTTGAGCAGCGCCCGCTCGAAGCCGTTCTGGTGGGTGCCGCCGTGCGGGGTCGCCACCACGTTGCAGAACGACTGCACCGTCGTGTCGTAGTCGGTGCCCCAGCGCAGCGCGATGTCGACCTCGCAGTGGCGCTCGACGGTTTGGGTGCTCATGTGCCCCTTGTCGTCGAGGACCGGCACCGTCTCCTTGTAGTTGCCCGAGCCGACCAGGTGCACCGGGTCGCAGACGGGCCGGTCGGGCGCGAGGTGCTCGACGAAGTCGACGGTGCCGCCGACGAAGACGAACGACTCCTCGGTCGTCTCCTCACCGCGGCGGTCCGACAGCGCGAGAGTGAGGCCGGGCACCAGGAAGGCGGTCTGGCGCAGCCGGTCACGCAGCTGCTCGAGGTCGACCGCGCTGCCCTTGCTGAACAGAGGCAGGTCGGCCCACCAGCGGATGGTCGTCCCGGTCGCTGTCTTCGGAGCCTTGCCCGCCACGGAGAGCCCATCGCGCGGGGTGAAGGGGGCGTCCGGCGTCGGCCCCTCGAACACCCCGGGTACGCCCCGGCTGAACGACATCGCGTAGGCCCGGCCACCCCGTCGTACGACGGCGTCGAGCCGGACGCTGAGCGCGTTGACCACCGAGGCGCCGACACCGTGCAGGCCGCCGGAGGTCTTGTAGCCGCCACCGCCGAACTTGCCACCGGCGTGCAGCTTGGTCAGCACCAGCTCGACACCGGTCAGGCCGCTCTTGGGCTCGACGTCGACCGGGATGCCGCGCCCGTCATCGGTGATTTCGAGCGAGCCGTCCGCGTGCAGCACCACGTCGATCCGGTTGCAGTGACCGGCCAGCGCCTCGTCGACGGCGTTGTCGATGATCTCGTAGGCGAGGTGGGTCAGCCCCTTGCTGTCGGTCGACCCGATGTACATGCCGGGGCGCTTGCGCACCGCCTCCAGGCCCTCGAGGACCGACAGGTGCTTGGCGGTGTAGCCCGCTCCGTCACGGGGGGCTGGCGCGGCGGCCGGGGATGTCACGCGGGTCCGTTTCGTCGTACGGCGGGAGGGTCTTCCATTCTGGCCTGCTGCGCTTCGGGCAGGCTGTCCGACATGCAGGTCGAGGTCGACACGCTGGCGCGGCTGCCCAAGGCGCACCTGCACCTGCACCTGACCGGCGGCATGCGTCCGGCCACCCTCGCCGAGCTGGCGGCGGAGCAGGGGATCGAGCTGCCCGCCGGTCTGCTGCGTCCCGGCGGTCTGGAGGGCGTTGCCCGGCGGGGCTGGATCAAGTTCCAGCGGCTGTACGACGCGGCGCGCGACGTGCTGCGCGGGCCCGACGACGTGCGCCGGGTCGTCCGCGAGATCGCCGAGGACGAGCGGGCCGCCGGGAGCCGGTGGGTGGAGGTGCAGATCGACCCGTCGTCGTACGCCTCTCGGCTCGGTGGTCTGCACGGCGCCGTCGAGGTGGTGCTGGACGCGAGGGCTGCGGCGACGGAGCGGACCGGCGTGGGGATGGCGCTGGTGGTCGCGGCCAACCGGACCCGGCACCCGGGCGACGCGGAGGTCTTGGCGCGGGTCGCCCGGCGCTTTGCCGGTCAGGGGGTGGTCGGGTTCGGGCTGTCCAACGACGAGACGCGCGGTGACACCGCGGCGTTCGCCAAGGCCTTCCGGATCGCGCGCGCCGCGGGGCTCGTGGCGGTGCCGCACGCGGGGGAGCTGCGCGGCCCGGCCAGCGTGCGGCGGGCGCTGGACGCGCTCGGTCCGACCCGGCTCGGGCACGGTGTGCGGGCCATCGAGGACCCCGCGCTCGTCGCGCTGCTGGCCGAGCGCGGGGTGGTGCTGGAGGTGTGTCCGGCGTCCAACGTCTCGCTCGGCGTGCACGCGGCGGTGGAGCAGGTGCCGGTGCTCGCGCTGCGGGCGGCCGGTGTGCCGGTCGCGCTCGGGGCCGACGACCCGCTGGTGTTCCGCTCCGGGTTGCTCGAGCAGTACGCCGCCTTCGCCGTGCACGGCCCGGAGGTGCTCGCTGATCTAGCCGCCTGCAGCATCCGCGGTAGCCAGGCGCCGCCTGACGTGCAAGCGCGTCTGCTCGCCGGCGTGGCCGATTGGCTCGCCTCATCGTGATCACCGCCGGCTGAG
>JANPHZ010000014.1:0-13506 GCA_031424715.1 Frankiaceae bacterium | reverse complement strand
CGACCGCGAGCCTGGCCGTCGTCAACACCGGCACCCGCGGGGACGAGCTGGTGTCGGTCTCGACGCCGGCGGCCACGACCGTCGACCTGCGGGGCGCCGAGGGAGCGAATCTGGACGCGGTGGCCATCCCGCCGCGCAGCGTCCTCGGCAACACCGACCTGCGGATCGCCCTGCGCAGCTTGACCGCGCCGTTGCGGCCCGGCCAGACGATCGAGATGACCTTCGTGTTCCGCGACAACGGCCGGCGCACCCTTCAGGTGCCGGTCGCCGTCTACACCGAGCCGGCGCCCGCGCCGGCCGAGAACCCGTTCGAGCACCACGAAGAGGGCGAGACCGGCAAGGTCGGCGGCGAGAAGGCCGAGGGCTGAGCCCCGGCGGCGCGTTGACCCGCGCCTGTCCGACCCCCGCCCTACCGTCGGGTCATGTCCCGACCCGCCCGCCCTGCCCCGCGTGACCGCCCGTCGCACCGCTGCTCCGAGTGCGGCCTGACCCTTGCCAAGTGGGTCGGCCAGTGCCCGGAGTGCCAGGCCTGGGGCTCGCTGAGCGAGGTCGGCGCCGGCCGGGTGGCGGCCTCGGCGCTGCTCCCCGGTCCGGTCACCGCCGCCGCCCGGCCGATCGCTGAGATCGACGTGGAGGCGGCTCGGTCCCGACCCACCGGCGTCGCAGAGTTCGACCGCGTGCTCGGGGGCGGACTCGTTCCGGGCGCCGTGGTGCTGCTCGCGGGCGAGCCGGGGGTCGGCAAGAGCACGCTGCTGCTCGCCGCAGCCGGGCAGGCGGCCGGGCCGGACACCCCCACGCTCTACGTGACGGGCGAGGAGTCGGCGGCGCAAGTGCGATTGCGGGCCGAGCGCACGGGCGACCTCGACCCCCACCTGTGGCTCGCCGCCGAGACCGACCTCGCGGCGGTGCTGGCCCACGTCGACGCGGTGAAGCCGGGACTGCTCATCGTCGACAGCGTGCAGACCATGAGCACGACGGCCGTCGACGGCTCCGCGGGTGGGGTGACCCAGATCCGGGCCGTCACCTCCACCCTGGCCGCGCTGGCCAAGGAGCGCGGCATCGCCACCGTGCTCGTCGGACACGTCACCAAGGACGGTTCGATCGCCGGGCCGCGCCTGCTCGAGCACCTCGTCGACGTCGTCCTGCACTTCGAGGGCGACCGGCACTCGACCCTGCGGATGATCCGCACCGTCAAGAACCGCTACGGACCTGCGGACGAGGTCGGTTGCTTCTCCCTCACCGAGGAGGGGATCGAGGGCATCGCCGACCCCTCGGGGCTGTTCCTGTCCCGGCGGCCCGACCCGGTGCCGGGCACCTGCGTCACGGTGACGGTCGAGGGGCGACGCCCGAGGCTCGCCGAGGTGCAGGCCCTCGTCGCGACCAGTCACCTGCAGAACCCGCGGCGGGCCGTGAGCGGCCTCGACGCCGGTCGGGTCGCGATGATCCTGGCGGTGGTGGAGCGCCGCGGGAAGGTCAAGATCGGGCCCTGCGACGTCTACAGCGCGACCGTCGGCGGCATCCGGGTGACCGAGCCCGCGACTGACCTCGCCCTCGCCCTCGCCGTGTCGAGCGCCGTCGACGGGCGAGCGCTGCCGACCGACGTCGTCGCCCTGGGCGAGCTCGGCTTGTCCGGTGAGCTCCGGCCGGTCCCTGACCTCGGCCGCCGGCTGACCGAGGCCGCCCGCCTGGGCTTTCGCCGGGCCATCGTTCCGGTCGGGTCCACCTCGACCGCTGGGATGGAGCTCAGCCTCGCCCGCGACCTGGGCCAGGCCTTCGTGGCCGTCGACAACCTCGGCCGCCCCCGCACCGTGCGCAAGGTCGACTTCTCGGTCGTCTGACCGGGGCGCGCCGTGCACTCTTTGGCCCGGGGCGCTCCGTAGACTCCCGGCAGCGGCGAACCCGCTCGGGCACACCACACGGGAAGGGCTCACGTGGCGACGGCTCCGTCGGCAGACGACCTGCTCCGCTCCACCCTGATCGCCGTGGCGCCGGGCACGGCGCTGCGCGACGGCCTGGAGCGCATCCTGCGCGGGAACACCGGCGGGCTGGTCGTCCTCGGCCACGACCGCAGCGTCGAGGCGCTGTGCACGGGTGGGTTCGAGCTCGACGTGGAGTTCTCCGCGACCCGGCTACGCGAGCTGGCCAAGATGGACGGCGGCGTCGTGGTGACCGCTGACCTGTCGCGGATCGTGCGCGCCGGCGTCCAGCTGGTGCCCGACCCCAACATCGCGACGGAAGAGACCGGCACCCGTCACCGCACCGCCGAGCGGGTGGCCAAGCAGACCGGGCACCCGGTCATCAGCGTCAGCCAGTCGATGCGCATCATCGCGCTCTACGTCGGTGGCCGCCGCTACGTCCTCGACGACTCGGCCGCCATCCTGTCCCGCGCCAACCAGGCCCTGGCCACCCTCGAGCGCTACAAGATGCGGCTCGACGAGGTCGCCGGGACGCTGTCCGCGTTGGAGATCGAGGACCTCGTCACGGTCCGCGACGCGATGGCCGTGACCCAGCGCCTGGAGATGGTGCGCCGGATCGCCGCCGAGATCGAGGGCTACGTCGTCGAGCTCGGGACCGACGGCCGGCTCCTGATCCTGCAGCTCGAGGAGCTGATGGCCGGGGTCGAGGGCGAGCGCGAGCTGATCGTGCGCGACTACCTCGTGAGCGGCACCGGTCGCCGGGCCCGGACCGTGGAGCAGGCACTGGCCGAGCTCGACCTGCTGACCGGCGCCGACCTCATCGACCTGTCGGTGATCGCCAAGGCCGTGGGCTACCCCGCCGGCGTCGACGCCCTGGAGAGCGCCGTGTCGCCGCGCGGCTATCGACTGCTGGCCAAGGTGCCGCGGCTCCCACGCAGCGTGGTGGACCGGCTGGTGGAGCACTTCGCCGGGCTGCAGAAGCTGCTCGCCGCCGGCATCGACGACCTGCAGGTCGTCGAGGGAGTCGGCGAGACCCGGGCCCGGTCGGTGCGCGAGGGGCTGTCCCGTCTCGCGGAGAGCTCGATCCTCGAGCGCTACGTCTAGCCCTGCTCCTGCAGCGCCTCGACCGCCGCCGCCACCGCGCCTTCGCCGGCGGCCTCGACCATCTGCTCGAGGTCGACCAGGAACACCGGTCCGGTCTTACCGCGCAACACCTCCACGACGTACGCCGGAAGCACGCCCTCCTCGGCGCCGGCACCGGCACCGGGCAGCTCGGCCCGGTCGACCACCGCGCTGACCCGATCCACGGCGACGCCGACCCCGCACGTCGTCCCGGCCCGGTCGATGACGAGCACGTCACCGCGGCTGTCGGCGTCGACCCCGATGCGCAGGTCGAGCACCGGGAGCGCCGAGCCGCGCAGGTCCAGGACTCCCGCCAGGGGCGCCTGCATCCCGGGCAGGTCGGCCAGGCCCTCAAGCCGGACCACCTCGCGGATCGAGGCGAGCGGCGTGGCGTAGTCGCGACGGCCGAGGGAGAAGGTGATCAGGCCGGGAGAGCTCACGCTGGCTCCTGCACGGGTCGGGACAGCTGACGGCACAGCGCCGCGAGCTCCTGCACGCTACGGCCCCCGAGCTCGGCGGTGTCAGGACTCGGCGGCCGGGCGGCCAGCGCGTCGGCCGCGGCCGCGAACTCGCGCGCCGCAGCCGCGCCGGCGCCGGTGCGCGCGAGCGCGCCCGCAAGCAGGAAGTGGGCCAGACCCGCGCCCGGGTCGAGGTAGACGGCCTTGCGCAGGTCGACGAGTGCGACGGCGTCCTCCCCGCCGCTGACCAGCGCCAGCCCACGCAGGTAAAAGGCTTCCGCCTCGAGCGGGAGGGCGTCGATGAGCAGCCCGGCCAGCCGTACGGCGTCGTCGTAGCGCCCCTCGCGCAGCGCCCGGCGGACCTGCGGAGCGGTCACCTCGCTGGCGATGGCGGGCGGCTCGGCCTGCGCCGGCTCCAGTGCGGGCGCCGTACGCCGGGGCCGGACGCGCAGCTGTTCCCGCCCTTCCGGCGGACCCGTCGACAAGGTCCGCCGGTCCGCCAGGATGCTGCGCCGCTCCAGGGCGGGCGGAGCGAGAGCCAGCCCGGCCTCGGTCGGCTCGGGCCGGTCGAGGCGGCGGTAGACGAACGCCGCGTCCGAGCCGCTGCCCAGCGCGACCAGGCGGAAGTCCTGGCTGACCTGCCACAGCGTCTCGGAGTGGCCGAGGAACAGGTAGCCGCCATCGCGCAGGACCGTGTGCAGCCGCTGCATCAGCGCCCGGGTGGTGTCCCGGCTGAAGTAGATGGTCACGTTGCGGCAGAGCACGAGATCGACCCGCTCGGCGGGCTCGAACGGCGGCGGCTCGGTCACCAGGTTGTGGTGGCGGAACTCGACGAGCTCGCGGACCTCGGGCCGCACCTCGAAGCCACCGCGGACCGGCTGGAAGAACCGCGCCAGGTCGGTGGGGCTCGCCATCTGGACCGCGCGACCGCCGTACCGTCCCTGCCGAGCCTGCTCGAGCGCGCGCTCGGACACGTCGCTCGCGACGATCTTGACGTCCCAGCCTGCTGTGGTCGGCATCAGCTCGCGCAGCAGCATGGCGATGGAGTAGGCCTCCTCGCCGGTGCTGCAGCCCGCCGACCAGATCCGCAGTCGCCGGCCGTGGGTGGCGGCATGGGCGAGCAGCTCGGGGATGACCTGTGCCCGCAGGGCCCGCATCTGCGGCGGGTTGCGGAAGAAGTGGGTCTCCTGGATGGTCACCTCGTCCAGCAGGGCCTGGCGTTCCTGGGGATCCTGGAGCAGTTCGAGGTAGGACGCCACATCGGGAGCGGTCGTCTCGCGCAGGCGCTCGGCGATGCAGAACGCCATCGACTCGCGCCGGGTGTCGTCGAAGACCAGGCCGGCCAGCTCGCTCAGCAGCGACCGCAGGTGGGTGAAGTGGGCGTCGGTGAGCACCAACCGGCCGCCGCTCACCGCGCGCTCGCCGGTGCGCCCCCGGGCAGGGCGAGCGCAGCGCCCAGCGCCGGCCCGATCTGGTCGATGGGCAGCTGCCGGTCGACGGCCCCCAGCGCCGCGGCGGCCGCCGGCATCCCGTAGACGGCACTGGTCGCCTCGTCCTGACCGAGGGTGAGGGCGCCGCGTTCGCGCATCGCCAGCAGGCCGGCAGCGCCGTCGCGACCCATGCCGGTCAGCAGGACACCGATCGCGTCAGGGCCGAGCGCATCGGCGACGCTCCGCATGGTCGCGTCGATGCCGGGCACGTGAAACTGCCCCGGGTCGGGTGGAGCGACCAGGGTGCGCAACCGGTCGTCCTGGACCAGCAGGTTGCCACCGCTCGGGGCGATCGTCACGGTGCCCGGCTCGAGCCGGCGACCGCTCTCCCCCACCTGCACGGGCAGGGCCACGGCCTGATCCAGCCAGGAAGCCAGCCCGGCGATGAAGCCCTCCGCCATGTGCTGGACCACGAGGACCGCGCACGGTGTGTCCGTGGGCAGCGCCGTCAGGACCGTCATGAGGGCCTGCGGGCCACCGGTGGACGCGCCGATGACGATGAGCCGGACCCCTTCGCGGACGGGCCCCAGGGGCGCCAGCATGGGGGTCGGCCGGTCCGACGCCTGGCGCTCTGCTGCCTCCCGGCCGGGCGCGATCACCGCTGCGGGCGACCCGGAGCGCAGCCGGGCCCGGGGGTGGGTGATGACCCGAATGCGTACGACGACGCGCAGTCGCTTGCGCAGCGCCAGCGCGTAGTCCCCGAGATCGACCTCGTCGGTCGGGCCCGGCTTGGCCATCACGTCGACGGCGCCCGAGGCCAGCGCGGCCACGGCGTTCTCGCTGTCCCGGCCCTGGACGTAGCCGCTGCACACCAGGATCGGCGTGGCGTTGGTGGCCATGATCCGCTCGATGGCTTCGACGCCGCCCATGACCGGCAGGTCGAGGTCCATGACGACCGCCGCCGGGCGCAGTCGGGCGACGAGGGCGACCGCCTCCTTGCCGTTGCGGGCCTCGCCGACGACGACGAACTCGCCACCGGTCTCGATGGCCGACCGCAGGAACCGGCGCTGCACCGCGGAGTCGTCCACCACGACGACCGTGTGCGGGGCGGCGTCGACGGGGGTGGCGGTCACCGTCGCCATCCGGCGAGCTCGCTGTCAAGAGTCGCCACCAGGGAGTCCAGCTGCGTCAGATCGGTGTTGGCGAGCAGCAGGGCCTCGAGGGCACGGGCCACCCGGCCGGCCTCGTTCTCGCCCAGGACAAAGGCACTGCTACCCAAGGTGTGCACGTCGCGCAGGGCCAGCTCGAGCAGGTCGGGGTCGCGCGTCCGGGCCGCCTGCAGCACTCGCGGCAGCCGCTCGCTCACCTCATCGGCGAAGGCGTCACACAGGGAGGCCACGGCCGCGTCGGGCAGCCCGCGCAGCGCCGTACGCGCCGTCTGCACCGCCGCACCTCATCCCTGGATCGCCCGTGCTGTCCCTCGCCTGAGTCGTCGCTCGTGCATCGACCGCATCGCGCCAGGCCTTGAGACAGCGGCGGCGACGGTCAGCCGGCAGCGGTGATCTGGAAGACGCTGCCCTGGCGCACGATCGGCCCGACCCGCGCGCTCACCCGGTAGGTCCCCGGCCGGGCGACCGCGCCGGTCTCGCAGTTGGGCCGGGTCCGCTTGCCCGGCCACTGCACGGTCAGCGCCCGCGCCTCCCCGGCGCCCAGCAGGAGCACGCCCTGCCCACTGCCCTTGGAGCAGTCATCGCTCGACCAGATCCGGTCCTCGCCGGAGAAGACCCGCAGCTCCACGACGTCCGGCCCGAGGGCCCTGCGGCACGGCACCGGTCCGATGTTGGTCACCGTGAGGGTGAACCGGGGCGCCGCGCCACTGCGGTAGGAGGACGCGTCGGACTCGACCGTCACGGTCAGCGCGGCGTCGCCGCATGCCGCCGGCGCCGCGGGAGGTGCGGACGACATGGGGCTCGCGGAGGCGCCGGGCGACGGGGCGCTCGTGCTCTGAGCCGAGGGCGAGGGAGTCGGGGACGCAGCCGCCACGCTGTCGACCCGGTCGCTGTCGGCGCCACCGCAGCTGCGCAGCACCAGGGCCAGGGCCACGACCGTGACACCACCGAGCACCAGCCGGCGCCGCCAGTAGGTCGACGCTGGCAGCGGTCCGAGCGGCTGCAGAGTCATCGCCGTCAGGGTAGGGCGCTCGTGCGACGATCCTGGGGATGCGCGCCCATGCTCCCGAGGAAGGCGCCGCTCTCGCGGACATCGTCACCGCGTGGTTCGCCGCCGCAGCGCGAGACCTGCCCTGGCGTCACCCCGGCACGTCGCCCTGGGCTGTCCTGGTCAGCGAGGTGATGCTCCAGCAGACCCCGGTCGCGCGGGTGATCCCGGCGTACGACGCCTGGCTGGAGCGCTGGCCGACGCCGGCCGCGCTCGCCGCCGACAGTCCCGGTGAGGCCGTCCGCGCCTGGGGTCGCCTCGGCTACCCGCGGCGGGCGCTGCGGTTGCACGCCGCAGCCGTGGCCATCGTGGAGCGCTACGCCGGCGAACCGCCCGCGCAGGTCGACGAGCTGCTGAGCCTGCCCGGAGTCGGCGACTACACCGCCCGGGCGGTCGCGGCGTTCGCCTTCCGCCAGCGGCAGCCGGTCGTCGACACCAACGTGCGCCGGGTGGTGGCCCGGGTCGTGCAGGGCGTTGCGGATGCGGCCGTCACCCGGGCTGACCTGGCCCGGGTCGAGCAGCTGCTGCCGGCCGACCCGGAGGCCGCCGCGGTCGCCTCCGCCGCGCTGATGGAGCTGGGCGCGGTGATCTGCACGGCCCGTGCACCGCGCTGCACGCACTGCCCGGTGGCCACCACCTGCGCCTGGCTGGCCGCCGGGCAGCCTGCGCTCGAGACACCCGTCAGCCGTCCGCAGGGCTACGCCGGCACGGACCGGCAGGTCCGCGGCCGGCTGCTTGCGGTGCTGCGTGACGCCCACGGACCGGTGGCCGCAGACCTGCTCGCACAGGTCTGGACCCAACCGGTGCAGCGCGACCGAGCCCTCGCGAGCCTGGTCCAGGACGGCCTGGTCGTCGCGCTGCCGGGGCAGCGCTACGGCCTACCGAGCTGACCTGGCCTACTCCGCGGCGGTCTCGCTGCCGCCGAGGGCCGGCCCACCGGCGAGGTCCACGGGCGGGACGTCGGGGACCTCGATGGGCTTGAGCTCGCCGCGGAACGTGAACTTCTGCTCCTCGACCCCGGCGTCGTTGGTCGTGGTCTCGACGTCGACGACGACGATCTCCCCGGGCTTGAGCGTGCCGAACAGGATCTGCTCGGACAGGTTGTCCTCGATCTCGCGCTGGATCGTGCGACGCAGCGGCCGCGCCCCGAGAACCGGGTCGTAGCCCTTCTTGGCCAGTAGCTGCTTGGCCGCGACCGTGACCTCCAGCCCCATGTCCTTGTTCTTCAGCGCGCCGTCGACCCGCTTGAGCATGAGGTCGACGATGACGAGGATCTCGTCCTCGCTGAGCTGGTGGAAGACGACGATGTCGTCGATGCGGTTGAGGAACTCCGGACGGAAGTGCTGCTTGAGCTCGTCCTGGACCTTGTTCTTCATCCGCTCATAGGCACCGACCTTGTCGCTGTCCTTCTGGAAGCCCAGGTTGAAGCCCTTGCCGATGTCTCGCGTGCCGAGGTTCGAGGTCATGATGATGACCGTGTTCTTGAAGTCGACAACGCGACCCTGGGAGTCGGTCAGGCGACCGTCCTCGAGGATCTGCAACAAGGTGTTGAACACGTCGGGGTGGGCCTTCTCGACCTCGTCGAACAGCACCACCGAGAACGGCTTGCGGCGCACCTTCTCGGTGAGCTGGCCGCCCTCTTCGTAACCGACGTAGCCGGGGGGCGACCCCACCAGCCGCGAGACGGTGTGCTTCTCCATGAACTCGCTCATGTCGAGCAGGATCAGCGAGTCCTCGTCGCCGAACAAGAACTCCGCGAGCGTCTTGGACAGCTCGGTCTTCCCGACGCCCGAGGGGCCGGCGAAGATGAACGACCCACCGGGGCGCTTGGGGTCCTTCAGACCGGCCCGCGTGCGGCGGATGGCCTGGCTGACCGCCTTGATGGCCTGCTCCTGGCCGATGACGCGCTTGTGCAGCTCGTCCTCCATGCGCAGCAGCCGGGCGGTCTCCTCCTCGGTCAGCTTGAAGACGGGGATGCCGGTCCAGATCGCGAGGACCTCGGCGATCTGCTCGTCGTCGACCTCGGCCACGACGTCCATGTCGCCGGCCTTCCACTCCTTCTCACGCTGCGCCTTCTCGCCCAGCAGCGTCTTCTCCTTGTCGCGCAGCGACGCGGCCTTCTCGAAGTCCTGCGAGTCGATCGCCGACTCCTTCTCGCGGCGGACGTTGGCGATCCGCTCGTCGAACTCGCGCAGGTCCGGGGGCGCGGTCATGCGCTTGATGCGCATCCGGGAGCCGGCCTCGTCGATGAGGTCGATCGCCTTGTCGGGCAGGAACCGGTCGCTGATGTAGCGGTCGGCCAGCGTCGCGGCCGCGACCAGCGCAGCGTCGGTGATCGACACCCGGTGGTGGGCCTCGTAGCGGTCGCGCAGGCCCTTGAGGATCTCGATCGTGTGGGCCAGCGACGGCTCGGGGACCTGGATCGGCTGGAAGCGCCGCTCGAGCGCGGCGTCCTTCTCGAGGTGCTTGCGATATTCGTCGAGAGTGGTCGCGCCGATCGTCTGCAGCTCCCCGCGCGCCAGCATCGGCTTGAGGATGCTGGCGGCGTCGATCGCGCCCTCGGCGGCGCCCGCACCGACGAGGGTGTGCAGCTCGTCGATGAACAAGATGATGTCGCCGCGGGTGCGGATCTCCTTGAGGACCTTCTTGAGGCGCTCCTCGAAGTCACCGCGGTAGCGGCTGCCGGCCACCAGCGCGCCGAGGTCGAGCGTGTAGAGCTGCTTGTCCTTCAGCGTCTCGGGCACCTCGCCCTTGACGATGGCCTGCGCCAGCCCCTCGACGACGGCGGTCTTGCCGACGCCGGGCTCACCGATGAGGACCGGGTTGTTCTTCGTACGACGAGAGAGCACCTGCATCACGCGCTCGATCTCCTTCTCGCGCCCGATGACCGGGTCGAGCTTGGACTCGCGCGCAGCCTGCGTGAGGTTGCGACCGAACTGGTCGAGCACGAGGCTCGTCGAGGGCGTGCCCTCAGCCGGGCCGGTGCCGGCGGCCGGCTCCTTGCCCTGGTAGCCGCTGAGGAGCTGGATCACCTGTTGGCGCACCCGGTTGAGGTCGGCACCGAGCTTGACCAGGACCTGCGCGGCGACACCCTCGCCCTCGCGGATCAGGCCGAGCAGGATGTGCTCGGTCCCGATGTAGTTGTGTCCGAGCTGCAGCGCTTCGCGCAGCGACAGCTCGAGGACCTTCTTCGCCCGCGGCGTGAAGGGGATGTGACCGGACGGCGCCTGCTGGCCCTGGCCGATGATCTCCTCGACCTGGCTGCGCACGCCCTCGAGCGAGATGCCCAGGGACTCCAGCGCCTTGGCGGCGACACCCTCGCCCTCGTGGATGAGCCCGAGCAGGATGTGCTCGGTCCCGATGTAGTTGTGGTTGAGCATCCTGGCTTCTTCCTGCGCCAGGACGACCACCCTGCGGGCCCGGTCGGTGAACCTCTCGAACATGCTGCCGCTCCTGTCCGGGGCGGGATCCCACCGGTGGTTCCCGCCTGTCTTTGCACACTAGACCCGGGGACGCTCCCTGGCCTGACCGATCTGCCGATCGCTCGTGACTGGCACAACCCAGCGAGCGGTTCGGCCGTTCCCCGAGCCGCTACGCCTCCAGCGAACCCCTGGAGACGGGTCGGCCCGCCCCCGGATCACGGGGACGGGCCGACGGTCCGGGGAAGGGACCGGTGCTGCTAGTGCGCGGCGTCGTAGGCCTGCTGGACGACCGAGGAGATCCGGCCGCGCTCGCTCACCTGGTGGCCGTTCTTGCGGGCCCACTCGCGGACCTCCGAGACGCCGCGCGAGGACGAACGGCTGCTGCTGCCGCGACGGCTGGAGCGGCTCGCCGCTGTGTTGCGACCGGCCCGCCGGCCCGCACCCACGTAGGGGGCGAAGGCGTCGCGCAAGCCAGCGGCGTGCTCGTCGCAGACATCGATCTCGTACGACGCCCCGTCCAGCGAGAAGGAGACCGTCTCGCTCCCCTCGGCCTCGTCGTCGTGCAGGTCACACACCAGCAGGACTTGCACCTTCTGCGCCATGTCGTACGTCCTCCGCTTGTCTTCCCGGGAGCTTCTTCCCGCGATGTTGATCATGGAACACCTAGGCAGCAGAAAAGGCAAATCAAAGAGACACGAAGCACACCTGTTATCGACCGTTAACTCCCGGGTCGCACCAGCGGGAAGAGGATGGTTTCCCGAATGGGCAATCCCGTCAGGAGCATCACCAGTCGGTCGATACCCATCCCCATGCCGCCCATCGGCGGAGCGCCGTGCTCCAGGGCGCGCAGGAAGTCCTCGTCCAGCGTCATCGCGTCCGGGTCGCCACTGGCCGCCTTGAGGGACTGCTCGGTCAGCCGGCGGCGCTGCTCCACCGGGTCGACCAGCTCGGTGTAGGCCGGTGCAAGCTCGACCCCCGCGACGATCAGGTCCCACGCCTCGACCAGCCGCGGGTCGTCGCGGTGGTTACGGGCAAGCGGGCGCACCGACGCCGGGTAGTCGCGGACGAAGGTCGGCTGCAGCAGGGTGTCCTCGACGAGCTGCTCGAAGAGCTCGAGCACGATGTCTCCCGCGCCCCACGACGGCTGCAAGGCGACCTCATGGCGAGCGGCGAGGGCGGTCAGCCGCTCGAGCGAGGTGCCCGGATCGACCGGCTCGTCGACGGCCTCGCTCACCAGGTCGTGGATCGTGGCGTGCCGCCAGGGGGCCTCGAGGTCGATCTCGCCGCCCTGCCCGTCGGGGACGACGGTGCGCCCGACGGCGTGCGCGGCGTCGAGCACGAGCGTGCGGGTGAGCTCGGCCATGGTGTCGTAGTCGCCGTAGGCCTCGTAGGCCTCGAGCATCGTGAACTCCGGGAAGTGCGTGGCGTCGATGCCCTCGTTGCGGAAGATCCGGCCAATCTCGTAGACCTTGTCGATGCCGCCGACGACGGCGCGCTTGAGGTAGAGCTCGAGCTCGATGCGCAAGGTGACGTCGAGGTCCAGCGCGTTGACGTGCGACGGGAAGCGCCGCGCGGCCGCGCCACCTTGGACCGGGTGCATGGTCGGGGTCTCGATCTCGACGTACGACCGGGCGTGCAGGGTCTCGCGCACCGACCGGATGATCGCGGCGCGCTCGCGGACCATCCGCCGGCTGTCGGGGTTGACGATGAGGTCGACGTAGCGCTGACGGACCCGCGCCTCCGGATCGGTCAGCCCGCGGTGCTTGTCGGGGAGCGGGCGCAGGGCCTTGCTGGTCAGCTGCCAGGCGCTGACCAGAACGCTGAGCTCGCCCCGCCGGCTGCTGATGACCTCACCAGTGACGCCGACGTGGTCGCCGAGGTCGATGTCGGCCTTCCACGCCGCGAGGCGCTCGGCACCGACGCCGTCGAGGCTGACCATCACCTGGAGGTGGGCCTCGCCCTCCTGCAGGGTGGCGAAGCAGAGCTTGCCGCCGGTGCGGTAAAGCACCACTCGACCGGTGACGCTGACCGTCTCGCCGCTCGCGGTGTCCAGGGCCAGGTCGGCGTGCCGCGCGCGCACCTCGGCGAGGGTCGCCGTACGAGGATGACCGAGGGCGTACGGCGGCGCGCCGGCCGCCAGCAACCTGTCGTACTTCCCCCGCCGGATCCGCACCTGCTCGGGCAGGTCGTCGGTCAGGTCGGTCTCGCTCGAGTCCGCAGTCGGGTCGGTGCTCACCGGCCCGAGGCTAGCGGCGCAGCCCAGAGCGCCCGCGGGTCAGGTGTTCTTCTCGAAGACCAGGCGCAGGCCGATGAGGGTGAGGTCGGGCTCGTGGTGGTCGAGCGACTCGCAGACCGTGACCATCAGGTGGGACAGCCCACCCGTCGCGATGACCACCGGCTCGGCGCCGAGCTCGTCGGCGATCCGCGCGACCATGCCGTCGACCTGGCCGGCGAAGCCGTAGAGCAGGCCGCTCTGCAGGGCCTCCATCGTGGTCTTGCCGATGACCGAGCGGGGCTCGACCAGCTCGACCTTGAACAGCCGGGCGGCGCGCGAGGCGAGGGCATCGACGGAGATCTCGATCCCGGGAGCGAGGGCGCCGCCGAGGAACTCCCCTGCGGCCGACACCACGTCGAAGTTGGTCGAGGTGCCGAAGTCGACGACGACTGCCGGACCTCCGTAGAGCGTGTGCGCGGCGAGGGTGTTGACGACCCGGTCGGGGCCGACCTCGCGGGGGTTGTCGTAGAGCAGGGGGACACCGGTCTTGACCCCTGGCCCGACGATGACGGTCGGGACGTCGGAGAAGTAGCGAGCGAACATCCCGCGCAGCTGCTCGAGGACGGCCGGCACCGTTGAGCAGACGGCCACGCCGTCGGGCGGCGGGTGCTCCGACAGCAGGCCGCGGAACATCAGGGCCAGCTCGTCACCCGTCACCCGCGGGTC
>JANPHZ010000013.1:0-5682 GCA_031424715.1 Frankiaceae bacterium | reverse complement strand
GCGCCCGCGCGCCCGCAGCAGGTCCGCACCGGCACGTCCCGCCCGCTGCACGGGCACGGCACAGCACGGCCGCCGCAGCGGCGCACCCGTCCGCTCGGCCGCCCGGCGACCCGACTGCGCGGCGGACTCGCGCTCGTCATGGTGCTGCTCGCCGTGCTCGGCGGCCGGCTGATCTGGCTGCAGGGCATCGCCGGTTCGCCGTACGCAGAAGTCGCCAGCAGCCAGCGCATGCGCACCAACGTCATCGTCGCCCCGCGCGGCACGATCACCGACCGCACCGGGCAGCCGATCGCGCTGTCCATGGATGCCCGCGCGGTCTACGGCGAGCCCCGCATCATCGCCAAGGCAGCCTGCCCGCCCGACGCCAAGGCGCCGTGCACGCCCGCGACCATCGCGGCCGCCCTCTCCCCGGTCCTCGGGGTCTCCGCCGCCGAGCTGCAGAGCAAGCTGTCGCGCACCAGCGCGTTCGTCTACCTCGCCCGCGGGCTCGATCCGGCTGTCGGCCGGCAGGTCCGCGAGATGGCCCTCGTCGGTGTCGGCGTGCTGCAGGAACCCAAGCGCACCCATCCCGGGGGCGACCTGGCTGTCAGCGTCACCGGCTTCACCGACCGCGAGGGCCGCGGGCTCGCGGGCGTCGAGTCGTCGATGCAGAACGTGCTGGCCGGCACCAACGGCAAGACCCGCGCCGAGGTCGACAACGCCGGTCGCGTCATCCCCACGGGCATCTCGAGCACGGTGGCTCCGCAGCCGGGTCGCGATGTCCAGCTCACCATCGACCGTGACCTGCAGTGGTACGCCCAGCAGGTGCTCGCGGCGAAGGTGGCCGAGACCCGCGCCGTCAACGGCACCGCCTTGGTGATGGACGTGCGCACCGGTGAGGTCCTCGCGCTGGCGACCGCGCCGACGTTCAACCCTGATGACCGGTCCGGCCGGGTCAGCCCCGAGGCCCTCAAGAACGTGGCCGTCTCCGACGTCTACGAGCCCGGCTCGGTCAACAAGGTCATCACCGCGGCAGCGGCCCTGGAGGCGGGCATCGTCACGCCGTTGACGCCGATGACCGTCCCGGACAGCTATCGGGTCGGGCAGCACATCGTCAACGACTCCCACCCGCACCCGCCGCTGAAGCTGACCTTCGCCGGTGTCCTGGCCAAGTCGTCCAACACCGGCACGGTCATGGTCGCCCAGAAGCTCGGCGCCCAGGGCATGTACGACGCCATGAAGCGCTTCGGATACGGCGAGAAGTCAGGGCTGGGGCTGCCCGGCGAGAGCCGGGGCATCGTGCCCAAGCCCGCTGACTGGTCCGGTACGTCGATCGCGACGATCCCGATCGGTCAGGGTGTGTCGACCAACGTCATGCAGATCGCCTCGGTCTACGCGACCGTCGCCAACGGCGGTGTCCGGGTCACCCCCAGCGTCGTGCGCGCCGTGGCCGACACCAGCGGTCGACTCGTGCCGGCGGCAGCACCGGAGAAGCGCCGGGTCATCAGTCCCGAGGTCGCCGCGCAGCTGCGACTCATGCTCGAGGCCGTCGTCAGTGAAGAGGGCACGGCGCCGCTCGCCGCCGTCCCGGGCTACCGCATCGCCGGCAAGACCGGGACGTCGCAGCGGGTCGTCGACGGCCGCTACGCCGCGGGCAACTACACCTCCTCGTTCATCGGCTTCGCGCCGGCGGACGCACCCCGCCTGGTCACCGCTGTCGTCCTGCAGGGCACCGGTCGCAACGGCTACTACGGCGGTTCGACCGCGGGTCCGGTCTTCAAGGACGTCATGTCGTTCGCCCTGCGGGGGCTGCAGATCCCGCCAACAGGGACCGTCGCGCCACCCGCCCGACTGACCACGGGATAATCGGAAGGGTGAGCGACACCCCGGCGACCGCCGCCCTGCGGCCGGCCGCGCCGACCCCGCGTGCGCTCGTCGAGGTGCTGCCCGCAGTTCCGAGCCTGCACCTGACCGGGTCGGCAGCGGGTGTCCTGATCACCGGCTGCACGCATGACTCACGCGCTGTGCAGCCCGGCGACCTGTATGCAGCGCTGCCCGGTGCGCACAGCCACGGCGCCGACTTCGTCGCCGCGGCGATCGCAGCGGGAGCCGTCGCTGTTCTCACTGATCCTGCTGCTGCACAGGGGATGTCCTCGGCCCCGGTGCTGGTGGCCGACGACCCCAGGTCGGTGCTGGGTGACGTGGCCGCGTGGGTGCACGGCTTTCCGGCTCGCGACCTGCTGATGCTCGGCGTCACCGGCACCAACGGGAAGACCACCACCGCCTTCCTGCTCGAGGCTGGCCTGCGCGCGGCCGGGCGGTCGACCGGGTTGCTCGGCACGGTCAGCACGCGCGTCGGTGACGACGAGCTGCCCAAGACGTGGATTACCAACCCGGAGGCCACCGACCTGCAAGCCGTGCTCGCCTTGATGCGTGAACGCGGCGTCGACGCCGTTGCCATGGAAGTGAGCAGCCACGCGCTGACACTGGGGCGGGTCGACGGGGTGCGCTTCGACGTCGCGGCGTTCACTAACCTCAGCCAGGACCACCTGGAGTTTCACGCGACCATGGCCGAGTACGAACGGGCCAAGGCCTCTCTGTTCACCGCCCGGCGTTGCCGGCACGCGGTCGTCAACTGCGCGGACGCCGCCGGTCGACGCATCCTGCAAAGCATCGAGGTGCCGTTCGCGACGTTCGGCGAGGACGGCGAGTGGCAGGCGAGAGCGGTCGACTTACGACCGGACGGCAGCGACTTCCGACTGGTCGGCCCGCACGGTGAGCATCGGGCTTCCGTGCAGCTACCCGGAGCGTTCAACGTGGACAACGCCATCTGCGCGATCGCCACCCTCGTGACGGCCGGGATCTCGGTCGAGGACGCAGTGCGCGGTGTGGCGAGCGCTCCCGGCGTACCAGGTCGGATGGAGAAAGTCGATGCGGGGCAGCCTTTCTTGGCGATTGTCGACTACGCGCACACGCCGGATGCGGTCAGCACCTTGCTCTCTGCGCTGCGCCGGGTTACGTCCGGCCGACTCATCGTGGTGCTCGGCTGCGGGGGTGACCGCGACCGCAGCAAGCGGCCGCTCATGGCCCAGGCTGCGGCGAGCGGCGCCGACATGGTCGTCCTCACCAGCGACAACCCGCGCAGCGAAGACCCGCTCGACATCCTTGCGCAGATGCGCAGCGGTGCGCCCGACGCCGTCGTCGAGGCCGATCGTCGTACGGCGATCGCTCTCGCCGTCGCCCAGGCCCGCCCCGGGGACGCCGTCGTCGTTGCGGGCAAGGGGCACGAGACCGGTCAGGAGAGCGGGGGAGTCGTCACCCCCTTCGACGACCGGGTGGTCCTGCGTGAGGCGGTGTCGTCGTGGTCCCCCTGACCGGCGCGGAACTGCGTGCAGCGCTGGGCGCCCGGGGTGGCCCTGACGGAACGTTCACCGGTGAGGTCCGGATCGACAGCCGTTCGGTGACGCCCGGGGACCTGTTCGTCGCGGTGCCCGGCGAGCGGGTCGACGGTCACGACTTCGTGGAAAGGGCCTTGTCTGCAGGGGCTTTTGGCTGTGTCGTCCAGCGTGAGAGCGCCGGGCAGTACGTCGTCGCCGACACGGTCGCGGCGCTGCAGTCGCTGGCGCGCGAGGTGTTCGCGCGCGATCAGCCACGGACCTTCGGCATCACGGGCAGCAGCGGCAAGACGTCGACCAAGGACCTCCTGGCGCAGGTGCTGGCCGGGTTCGGTGACACTCTGGCCCCGGCGGGCAACCACAACAACGAGATCGGCCTGCCGCTGACCGCGACGCAGCGCACCGCTGACACGCGGTTCGCGGTGCTGGAGTACGGCGCCCGGGGTCCCGGCCACATCGCGTTCCTCTGCGCCATCGCGCAGCCCGACATCGCGGTCGTGCTCAACGTCGGCAGCGCCCACCTCGGTGAGTTCGGCAGCGTCGAGGCCATCGCGCAGGCGAAGGGCGAGCTGGTCGAAGCGGCGCGGTCCCGCGCAGTGCTCAACGCCGACGACCCGCGCGTCCTCGCGATGGGTTCACGCACCGCGTGCCCCGTCGTCACCTACGGGCTGTCGGCGCAGGCCGACGTGCGTGCGACAGACGTCCGGCCCGACGACCGCGGCCGGGCTTCGTTCCGGGTGCAGGGTCAGGAGGTTTCCCTGCAGCTGGTGGGCGAGCACCACGTCAGCAACGCCCTCGCCGTGACGGCCGCCCTGCTCGGCGAGGTCACCGACGACCTGCCGCGGCTCGCCGATGCCCTCGGGCAGGCCCGGCCGGCGAGTCGCTGGCGGATGGAGGTCACCGAACGGCCCGACGGCGTCACCGTGGTCAACGACGCCTACAACGCCAACCCGGAGTCGATGCGCGCCGCCCTCAAGGCGCTCGCGGTGATGAGTGCCGGCAAGACCCGGCGCACCTGGGCAGTGCTCGGAGCGATGGGTGAGCTCGGGGACGACGCGCGCTCCGCGCACATGGATCTGGGCCGGTTCGTCGTACGCCTCGACGTGTCGCGGCTCGTGGTCATCGGTTCTGCGGCCGGTGGCATCCATGCTGGGGCGGTGCTGGAAGGGTCGTGGGGTGAGGAGTCGGTGCACGTCGATGACGTCGACGCTGCCGTGGCGCTGCTGCGCGCCGAGCTCGCGCCCGGCGACGTCGTGCTCGTGAAGGCGTCGCGGTCGGCGGGACTGGAGCGGGTTGCCGCGGCGCTGCTGGAGGGCGCGCCGTGAGGTCGGTCCTCATCGCGGCCATGACCGCGCTCGTCATCAGCCTGATCGGCACCCCCGTCGCGGTCCGGCTGTTCCGCCGTCGCGGATACGGCCAGGAGATCCGCGAGGACGGGCCGTCCAGCCACGCCGTCAAGCGCGGCACCCCGACGATGGGCGGCACCGTCATCATCGTCGCGACCCTCCTCGGCTACGGCGTGGCGCACCTGTTCGTCGCCGACCAGCCGGGACGGGGGCCGACGGCGAGCGCTCTGCTGGTGCTGGGTCTGATGACCGCCCTCGGGCTCGTCGGCTTCCTCGACGACTTCATCAAGATCCGCAAGCAGCGCTCCCTGGGACTGACCGCGGCGGCGAAGTTCTTCGGCCAGCTCATCGCCGGCGTCGGCTTCGCCTTCGGGGCGCTGCAGTTCGAGAACCGGCACGGGCTCACCCCCGCGAGCACCAACCTGTCGTTCGTCCGCGACTACGACAACCTCGCCCTCGGTACCGCGGGTTTCATCCTCTTCGCCTACCTGATCGTCACGGCGACCTCCAACGCGGTCAACCTCACCGATGGGCTCGACGGGCTGGCGAGCGGCACGAGCGTGATGGTCCTTGCGTCGTACGTCGTCATCGCGTTCTGGCAGTTCGGCAACGCCTGCACCCGGATCACGGTGTCGCAGGCGTCTTGCTACAGCGCGCGCGATCCGCTCGACGTCGCGCTGGTCGCTGCCTCGGCGATGGGCGCGTGCTTCGGCTTCTTGTGGTGGAACGCCTCACCGGCCAAGATCTTCATGGGTGACACGGGATCACTCGCCCTTGGCGGGTTGCTCGCCGGCATCGCCATCGTGACCCGCACCGAGCTGCTGCTGATCCTGCTCGGTGGCCTGTTCGTCGTCGAGACGCTGTCGGTGATCCTGCAGGTCGGCGTCTTCAAGCTGACCCGCAAGCGCATCTTCAACATGGCCCCCATCCACCACCACTTCGAGCTGGCCGGCTGGGTCGAG
>JANPHZ010000012.1:0-15481 GCA_031424715.1 Frankiaceae bacterium | reverse complement strand
GCGCCGATGTGCTGGGTGATGCCGCCGGCCTCGCCCTTGACGACGTCGGTCTCGCGGATGGCGTCGAGCAGGCGGGTCTTTCCGTGGTCGACGTGACCCATGATCGTGACGACCGGAGGTCGAGCGATGAGCGTGGCCTCGTCGTCGTATTCAGCGCCGAAGGTGAGGTCGAAGCGGTCGAGCAGCTCGGCGTCCTCCTCCTCGGGGCTGACGATCTGCACGTCGTAGCCCAGGTGGGCACCCAGCAGCTGCAACGTCTCGTCGGTGCAGGACTGGGTGGCCGTCACCATCTCGCCGAGCTCGGTGAAGACCACCTGCACGAGCGAGCCGGGGTTGGCGTTGATGCGGTCGGCGAAGTCGGCCAGCGACGAACCGCGGGCGAGGCGGACGGCCTCGCCGTTACCGCGGGCGACGCCACCGCCCATCGACGGGGCGGCGAGGTTGTCGAACTCCTGACGCCGCTGCTTCTTGCTCTTCTTGCCACGGACCGGACGACCGCTGGAGCGGCCGAACGCGCCGGGGGTCGCGCTGCCACGACCGGCGCCACCGCGCGGACCGCCGGGACGACCACCGAAACCACCGGGACGCGGGGGGCCGCTCGGACCGCCGCCGTAGCCGCCACCACCACCGGGACGGCCGGCGCCACCGGGACCACCGGGACCCGCCGGGCGCGCACCGGGCATGCCGGGACGGGCGCCGGGGGCACCGGTGCGGGGCGGGAACATGCCGGGGCCGGGACGGGGACCACCGGCACCGGCCGGTGGACGAGGCGGGAACATGCCGGGGCCGGGGCGGGGACCTGCGGGCCCACCGACGGGACCACCGGGACGGGGCATGCCCGGACGCGGCGGCATACCGGGCGTCGGGGCGCCGGGACGCGGAGCCGGCGGACGGGGCGGCATCGCCAGGCCGCCGCCGGAGGCGGGGCCGTCCTGCGTCGGCGAGGAGAACGGGTTGTTGCCGGGGCGCGGACCGGGCGCGGGACGCGGCGGCAGAGCAGGCGCTGCCGGTCCTGGCGTCGGCGCTGCGGGACCGGGCGTGGGCGCGGGGCCAGGCGTGGGAGCGAGGGGCGCACTCGGCTCGGCGATCGGCGCCGCAGAGGTGTCGGCGGTGCCGGCCAGGGGTGCCGTGGGCGCGGACGCCTTCTTCGCCGGCGCCTTCTTGGCTGGGGCCGGAGCGGCAGCGGCCGCAGCCGGGAAGGCTTCGCGCAGCTTGCGGGCGACGGGCGCCTCGATGGTCGACGAGGCGGACTTCACGAACTCGCCGTTCTCCTTCAACCAGGAGAGGACGTTCTTGCTTTCGAGACCGAGCTCTTTCGCGAGCTCGTGGACGCGGGCTTTGCCGGGCACTGGACTCCTTCTTGGCCCGGGTCTTTCCCTGGCCTCGGTACTACTGCATGGGCGTGCTCATCGGTGCTGGCTCATCGAGGGCTCATGAACGATCTGCTCTCTGGAGGGGCGGTGGGTCCTGCAGGCTGTCTCGTACGGCGGTCGCGTCGAGCGGACCGGCCAGGCGCAGGGCCCGGGGGAACGCCCGCCGCTTCTCGGCGAGGTCGAGACACGCCGGGTCGGGATGCAGGTGCGCTCCCCGCCCCGGCAGAGCGCGGCGCGGGTCGGGGACCAGGCGGTCCCCCACCGCGACGACGCGCAGCAGAGCGGCGTGCGCCGCCCGTTCCCGGCACCCCACGCAGGTGCGGACCGGGCTCGAACGGCGAGCCATGGCCAAGTCTAGCCCTCGACCTCGGTGTCACTGTGGATGTCGATGCGCCAACCGGTCAGCCGGGCGGCCAACCGGGCGTTCTGGCCCTCCTTGCCGATGGCCAGCGACAGCTGGTAGTCGGGGACGACGACGCGGGCCGCACGCTGAACCGGGTCGACCACCTCGACGCTCGACACCCGCGACGGCGACAGCGCGCTCGCGATGAACGTGGCCGGGTCGTCGGAGAAGTCGACGATGTCGATCTTCTCGCCGTGCAGCTCGGTGGTGACGTTGCGCACCCGTGAGCCCACCGGCCCGATGCAGGCGCCCTTGGGGTTGAGCCCCGCCACCTTGGTGCGGACCGCGATCTTCGTGCGGTGGCCTGCCTCACGGGCGAGCGCGGCGATCTCGACCGAACCGTCCGCGACCTCCGGCACCTCCAGCGCGAAGAGACCGCGCACCAGGTCGGGGTGGGTGCGCGAGACGGTGATCTGCGCCCCTCGCTGCCCGCGGGTGACCGAGATGACCCGGCACTTGAGCCGCATCCCGTGCGTGTAGACCTCGCCCGGGACCTGCTCGGCCGGCGGCAGCACCGCCTCGATCGCGTCCTCCGCGGCCCCGAGCTTGACCATCACGTTGCGGTTGGGCGCCGCGCCGGGGCGCTGGCCCGCTTGCTGCACGAACCCCGAGACCACGTCACCCTCGCGCCCGGCGTACTCGCCGTAGGACAGAGCGCTCTCGGCCTCGCGCAGGCGCTGCAAGATGACCTGCTTGGCCGTGCTGGCGGCCACCCGGCCGAAGCCCTCGGGGGTGTCGTCCCACTCGCGCAGGACCGCACCGGCCTCGTCGACCTCGGCGGCGAGGACCGCGACCTCACCGCTGGTGCGGTCGAGCTCGACCCGGGCGTGCGCCGCCGCGCCCTCGGTGTGCCGGTAGGCCGTCAACAGGGCCGACTCGATGGCCTGCACGACGAGGTCGAAGGAGATGTCCTTCTCGCGCTCCAGGCTGCGCAGCACGGTCATGTCGATCTTCATGCGGGTTCGTCCTCCGGCTCGTCGTCCAGAGCGTCCTGGGCGTCCTTGCGGTTGAACTCCACCTGCACCAGCCCGCGCACCAGCGCGTCCAGCGCCAGGACCTGCGGCCCGCCGGTGCCGTCCAGGGTCACCGCGCTGTCGTCGGCCGCGGTGAGGCGACCGGTCACGGTGGACCCGTCGGCCAGGGTCGCGGTGACGAGGCGCCCCAGGTTGCGGCGCCAGTGCAGAGGCTCGGTCAGCGGCCGGTCGACGCCGGGCGAGCTCACCTCCAGGACGTACGACGGACCGAGCACGCTCGGGTCCTGCTCGTCGAGGGCATCAAGCGCCTCGCCGGCGACCCGGCTCGCCTCGGCGACCTGGTCGAGGTCGATCCCGCCCTCGCGATCGACCAGCACCCGCACGACGCTGCGCTTGCCCGCCTTGGACATGCTGACGTCCTCGAGCTCGCTGCCGAGCGCGGCGATGACCGGGGCGAGCAACTCACGCAGGCGGGCGGCCGGGGCGGTCGTGGGCGGCATGTCAGCGCCTCTCCTGTGCAGTTGTGGTGACGCCGTGCTGGTCTCGACGGTGAGCCTAGCGCTGCGCAGCCGCCGTCCCGGCGCCTGTGGTTGGCTCGCTGGCCATGCGCCCGGAAGCCACCAGAAGACAGGTGTTCCGGGCCGCGTCAGCCGCCGTCCTGGTCGCTGCCAGCACCGCGGTCACGGCCTGCACCGGCTCCTCAGAGCGCTCCGAGGACGATCCCGACGTGGCCCTGCGGGCCGCCGCCGTCGCTCGCGAGCAGGACCTGCTGCGGGCCTACGACGCACAGCTGCTCGGCGCGCCGGCGGACGCCGCCCTGCTGACTGCCCTTCGCGCCGAGCACGCGGCTCACCTCGCCGCCCTCGACCCGCTCGCCCCCGTGCCGTCACCCGACCCGCAGAGCCCTGCGGCGCTCGACCGCGCCGCGTTGCGGGCTGCCGAGCGCGCTGCGGCCGCTGCGCACGGCGAGGCAGCCGTCACCGCACGGCGAAGCCTCGCGGGCCTGCTGGCCTCGCTCAGCGCCAGCGAGAGCGCCCACCTGGTCGCTCTCGCATGACGGCGTCACCGGAGCAGCAGGCCCTGCTCGCCCTGCTCGCCGGCGAGCAGGCAGCCATCTTTGGCTACGGCGTCCTGGGCGGGCGGCTCGACGAGGGCACCCGCGCCGCGGCGCTGCTCGCCGAGGACGCCCACCGCGCGCGCCGCGACAACCTCGCCGCGGCACTGACGACCCGCGGCGTCACCCCGCCGGCACCCCCTCCGTCGTACGACGTGGTGGTGGATGGCAGGGCACAGGCCCTCGCCCTGGCGGTGCGCCTGGAGGTCGGGCTCGCCCAGCGCTGGCGCGACCTGGTCACCAGCACCGACGACCCGGCGCTGCGCCGGCTGGGGGTCGCGGGCCTGACCGAGTCGGCCGTGCGGGCGACCGAGTGGCGGCGGCGCCAGGGCTCGGCGCGACCGACCGTGGCCCTGCCGGGGAGCTGACCGCTCAGCTCCCTCGGACCTCGGCCAGCACCTGCGCCACGACGTCGCCGACCGGCACGGGGCGCGCACTGCCCGAGCGACGGTCGCGGATCTCCACCACGCCGTCGGCCAGGCCCTTGCCCACCACAAGGTAGGTCGGGATGCCGATGAGCTCGGCGTCCTTGAAGGCGACGCCGGGGCTCACCTTGTGCCGGTCGTCCAGGAGCACCCGCAGTCCGGCGGCCGCGAGGTCATCGGCGATCCGGCGGCCGACCTCCTGCTGCTCACCCTGGCCGGCGAGGACGACGTGCACGTCGGCGGGGGCGATCGAGCGCGGCCAGATCAGGCCCTTGTCGTCGTGGGCTTGCTCGGCGATAGCGGCGACGGCGCGGGAGACGCCGATGCCGTAGGAGCCCATGGTGACCCGGACGGGCTTGCCCTCGGGCCCGAGCACGTCGAGCCCGAAGGCGTCGGCGTACTTGCGGCCCAGCTGGAAGATGTGGCCGATCTCGATGCCGCGGCCGATCTCCAGCGGCGCGCCGCAGCGACCGCACGGGTCACCGGCCCGCACCTCAGCTGCGGGTACGACGTCGGCGGGAGTGAAGTCACGGCCCATGACGACGTTAACCGCGTGCTTGCCCTCCACGTTGGCACCGGTGGCCCAGGCCGAGCCCTGCACCACCAGCGGGTCGACGACGTAGCGCACGCCCTCGAGCCCCTGCGGACCGATGTAGCCCTTCACCAGCTGGGGGAAGGAGTCGAACTTCTCGAAGGGCAGCACCTCGGCGGGTGACACGTTGGCCTCGAGGCGCTTGACGTCCACCTCGCGGTCACCGGGAACGCCTACGACCAGCGGGGCCACCGTGCCGTCGGGCCAGCGCAGCAGGACGACGACGTTCTTCAGCGTTCCCGACGCGGCGATGTCGTGGCCGCGCTCGGCGAGCACCTCGACCAGCGTGTCGATCGTCGGGGTGTCCGGGGTGTCGACCACCTCGAGCGCGGGCTGCGCCGCGGGGTCGCTCGGCTCGGCCGCCCGCAGCTCGACGGCCTCGGTGTTGGCGGCGTAGTCACACGACGTGCAGTGGACGAAGGTGTCCTCGCCGTTGGCGGCCGCGGCGAGGAACTCCTCGGAGGCACTTCCGCCCATCGCGCCGCTGACGGCCGCGACAATGCGGTAGTCCATGCCCAGGCGCTCGAAGATGCGGACGTAGGCGGCCCGGTGGGCGTCGTAGGAGCGCTGCAGCCCCTCGTCGTCGAGGTCGAAGGAATAGCTGTCCTTCATCACGAACTCACGCCCCCGCAGGATGCCGGCGCGCGGTCGCGCCTCGTCGCGGTACTTCGTCTGGATCTGGTAGAGCGAGACGGGCAGGTCCTTGTAGGAGCTGCACTCGCCCTTGACCATCAGGGTGAACAGCTCCTCGTGCGTGGGCCCGAGCAGGTAGTCGTTGCCGCGCCGGTCCTTGAGCCGGAACAGCAGGTCGCCGTACTCCGTCCAGCGCCCGCTGGCCTCGTAGGGCTCCCGGGGCAGGAGGGCGGGGAACTGCACCTCCTGCGCGATCGCGTCCATCTCCTCGCGCACCACCCGCTCGATGTTGCGCAGCACCGTCAGCCCGAGCGGCAGCCAGGAGTAGATGCCCGGGGCCACCCGGCGCACGTAGCCGGCCCGCACCAGCAGCTTGTGACTCGGGACCTCCGCGTCCGCCGGGTCCTCACGCAGCGTGCGCAGGAACAGCGTGGACATGCGGAGCACGGGTCCTCCTCGGATCGGGGGGCCAGCCTATTCACGCGCACCACTAGGTTCTCTGCCGTGCTGCTCCTGCTCCCGCCGTCGGAGGGCAAGGCGCGTGGCGGCACCGGCGCGGCGCTGGACCTCGACAGCCTGTCGTTCCCCTCGCTCACTCCGACGCGGCGGCAGCTGCTGACGGACCTGGAGTCCCTGGCCCAGTCCCGTCCCGACGACCTCCGCGCGGCTCTGGGCCTGTCGCCCGGGCAGCAGGACGAGCTGGCTGCCGACGCCGCGCTCACCACGTCTGCGGCCCTGCCCGCCTGGCGGCGCTACACCGGCGTCCTCTACGACGCCCTGGACTACGCCTCGCTGAGCGGGCCGGCGCGACGCCGGGCCAACAGCTCGATCGTCGTGGTCAGCGCGCTGTTCGGACTGGTCCGCCCCGGTGACCGACTCCCGGCTTACCGGCTCTCCGGGACCACGCGCCTGCCGGGGGTCGGCGGCCTCCCCGCCCTGTGGCGACCGGTGCTCGAACCCGAGCTGGCCGGCGTACGCGGGCTCGTCGTGGACCTGCGGTCCGGCCCGTACGCCGCCCTGGCGCGGGTGGACCGCGGCGTGCGCGTGCGGGTGCTGCGCGAGGCCCAGGGCGTGCGCACCGTGGTGTCGCACGACAACAAGCACACGAAAGGGGCACTGGCCCGGCTCCTGTGCCAGCACGGCGCGCGCACCCCGGACGACGTTGCCGAGGTGGGTCGGGAGGTCGCCGACGACGTCGAGCTCGTCGACGGGCACGTCGACCTGCTTCTGCACGGTTTGGCGTCGGCCCGGGCCCCGCACGGTCAGGACAAGATCTGATCACAGATGGGCGTCGATCCACGGCGAGAGCAGCGAACCCTGGTTCACTGCGCGAGTGGCGCCTTTGCGCCCCGGCCCTGACGTACACACGTAGAAGGAGCGCCCGTGAGCGCACGACACACCCTCGGCAGGATGCTGCCTCTCGTCCTCGCCCTCTCGCTCGGCGCCGCCGCGTGCGGTGGCTCCAGCGCTGGCACCGCAGCACCTGGCGACGGCGAGCCCGTCAAGGCCAAGGTGGGCGGATCGATCACCTACGCCGCAGACCAGGAGCCCACCGGCTTTAACCAGCTGACGTCCAAGGACAGCGGCACGTCCGTCGTCAACGTCATGCAGGGCGTGCTGCCTGCGGTCTTCAAGACCCACCCTGACTTCACCGTGCAGCTCGACGAGGCGTTCATGGACTCGGCCGAGCTCACCAAGGACGACCCGCAGACGATCACCTACAAGATCAAGGCTGCGGCTAAGTGGTCTGACGGCGTGGATATCTCCGCCAAGGACTTCGAGTACCTCTGGAAGGCCTCGAACGGCACCAACAAGAAGTTCGACATCGCCAGCACCACCGGCTACGAGGACATCGCCTCGGTGACCGGCAGCGACGCGGACAAGACCGTCACGGTGGTGTTCAAGACCAAGTACGCCGACTGGAAGTCGCTCTTCGGCGCGCTGCTCCCTGCCCACTACATGACCAAGCTGCCCGGCGGTCTCGAAGCCGGCTTCAACACCGGCCTGGACAAGGGCTTCCCGCTCTCCGGTGGGCCGTTCAAGATCGGCACCTACAAGCCGACCGACAGCCTCACCCTGGTCCGCAACGACGCCTACTTCGGCCCGAAGGCCAACCTCGACTCGGTCGTCTTCCGCTTCCTGCCCGAGTCGACCACGCAGCCGGACGCGCTCAAGAACGGTGAGGTGCAGCTGATCTACCCGCAGCCGCAGCTCGACCTGGTCGCGGCCGTCAAGGCGATCCCCGGCGTGAAGAGCCAGACCAGCTTCGGTCTGTCGTTCGAGCACATCGACTTCAACTTCAAGACGCCCGGCCTCGACGACCCGGCCGTGCGCAAGGCCATCGCCATGGGCCTGGACGTCGACTCGATGCTCAAGCGCACCGTCGCGCAGTTCGACGACAGCGTGAAGCCGCTCGGCAACCGCATCTACGTCAACAACCAGAAGGAGTACGCCGACAACGCGGGCCCCTACGGCAAGGCTGACGTCGCCGCGGCGACCAAGCTGCTCGACGACGCCGGCTACGCCAAGGGCGCCGACGGCATCTACGCCAAGGGTGGCAAGAAGCTCTCCTTCCGCTTCAGCACCACGGCGGGCAACGCGCTGCGCGAGACGCAGGGCGAGCTGTTCAAGGTGCAGATGAAGGCGATCGGGATCGACATCAAGATCGACAACTCCAAGGCCCCGATCCTGTTCGGTGAGCGTCTGCCCAAGGGCAACTACGACATCGCCGACTTCGCCTGGGTGGCGACGCCGTTCGCGACGTCGAACAAGTCCATCTACTCGACGGATGCCGGTCAGAACTACGGCAAGTACTCCAACCCGGACGTGGACAAGATGTTCGTCGACGCCAACCTGATCCTCGACGACGGCAAGCGCGCCGAGGCCTTCAACGCGATCGACAAGAAGCTCTGGGACGACATGGTCACCGTGCCGCTGTACCAGAAGCCGACCTTCATCGCGTTCAGCGACAAGTACGTCAACATCGCTGACAACGCCAGCAGTGAGGGCCCGTTCTGGAACGTCGGAACCTGGGGTCTGAAGTAACCGCTCTGCTCTAGGTTCGGGGGGACCGTCGGCGCGAGCCGGTGGTCCCCCCGAACCCTTTTCTCACCCCTGCGTGGAAGGCGGCTCGTTGTACGCGTACGCACTTCGCCGGGTGCTGATCTCGCTGCCCCTGCTGCTGTTCTCCTCGATGATCGTCTACGCCCTGGTGCACTTCGCCGGCGATCCGCTGCGCGATCTCAAGGGGCGCAACCCACCGGTGCCCGAGGCCGTCCTGGACGCCCGGCGCTCCGCCCTGGGACTCGACAAGAGCCTGCCGGAGCAGTACTGGAACTGGTTGACCGGCATCGTGAGCGGCGACTTCGGCCCCTCCATCAAGGGCATCGACATCGGGCAGGACCTGCAGGTCCGCCTCGGGGTCACCCTGCGCATGGTCGTGCTCGCGATGCTCATCGCCGTCGTCGTCGCCATGCTCGTCGGCGTGCTGTCTGCGGTGAAGCAGTACTCCCCCATCGACTACACCGCCACGCTGCTGGGCTTCCTCGCCCTGTCCATGCCGGTGTTCTGGCTGGCCGCGCTGCTCAAGGAGTTCCTGGCCATCCGGCTGAACCAGGCGGTCGGCAAGACGATCGTCTACACCGTTGGTGACCGGACCCCCAACCTGGAAGGCAGCTTCTTCGACAAACTGCCGAACATCGCGGGCCACCTCGTCCTGCCCACGATCGCTCTCGCCGCGGTCAGCTACGCGGCTTGGAGCCGCTACCAGCGCTCCTCCATGCTGGACGTGCTCAACAGCGACTTCATCCGGCTCGCGCGGGCCAAGGGCCTGTCTAAGCGCCGGGTCCTGGTCCGGCACGCGCTGCGCTGCGCCCTCATCCCGATCACCACCGTCGTGGCCCTGGACGTCGGCGCGATCCTCGGTGGCGCGGTCATCACCGAGCGAGTCTTCGCCTGGCACGGCATGGGCGAGATGCTGCTGACCTCGGTCAACGACCAGGACGTCAACCGGCTCCTGGCCTGGCTCATGGTGTCTGCCGTGATCGTCGTGCTGTTCAACCTCATCGCCGACCTGCTGTACGCGTTCTTGGACCCGAGGATCCGCTATGCCTGACGTCACCACGCCGTCCCCCGACATGGTCGCGGCGGGGCAGCCAGGACCCGGGACCGACCGAGAGTTCACCGTCCGACGGCGCTCGCAGTCCTCGCTCGTGCTGCGCCGCTTCCTCCAGCACCGGCTCGCGGTCGTCAGTCTCGGCGTGTTCTTGCTGCTGGTCGTCCTGTCGCTGTTCGGCGAGACCCTGTGGCACTACAAGAGCACCGACATCACCGACGACCTGTCGGTGGCGCCGAGCGCCAAGCACCCGATGGGCACCGACTCCACCGGGCACGACCTGCTCGCCCAGGTGCTGGCCGGGACCCGCATCTCCATCCTGGTGGCGCTCATGGTGGCCGCACTGTCGACGGCCTTCGGCACCGTCTTCGGCGCGATCTCGGGCTTCTACGGCGGCCGCACCGACGCGCTCATGATGCGGTTCGTCGACCTGCTGCTGACGATCCCGTCCCTGGCGATCCTCATCACGCTCAGCACCCTGCTGGCCAACGGCGGCGGCGACCCGGTCACCATCGCGCTGATCCTGGCCTCCCTGTCGTGGCTGTCGATCGCCCGCGTCATCCGCGGCCTGTTCCTGTCGCTGCGCGAGAAGGAGTACGTCGAGGCGGCGCGCTGCCTCGGGGCCACGGACCGGCGGATCATCTTCCGCCACCTGCTGCCCAACGCCGTCGGCCCGATCATCGTGAACGCCACCATCACGGTGGCCTTTGCGATCCTGGCCGAGACCGGCCTGTCCTACCTCGGCTTCGGCATCAAGTTCCCCTCGACGTCGCTCGGACTGCTGATCAGCGTGGGCCAGTCGGCGGCGTCCACGCGACCGTGGCTCTTCTACTTCCCGGGACTGGTCATCATCCTGATCGCCTTGACCATCAACTTCGTCGGCGACGGCCTGCGCGACGCGCTGGACCCGCAGCAGCGCCGGGTGCGGGCATGAGCGCCGCGTTCGAGCTGGCCCCGACGACCGACACCGCCCTGCTGGAGGTCACCGACCTGTCGGTCTCCTTCCCCACCGACGACGGGCTCGTCGAAGCGGTGCGGGGGGTCAGTTACCGGGTCAACCCCGGTGAGGTCCTCGGCATCGTCGGTGAGTCCGGCTCGGGCAAGTCGGTGACCTCACTGGCCATCATGGGGCTGCTGCCGCAGACCGCGCAGATCGGCGGCTCGGTCAAGCTCGGCGGCCAGGAGCTGGTCGGTGCGTCGTACCAGACGATGGCCGGTTTGCGCGGGCGGGCGATCTCGATGGTCTTCCAAGACCCGATCTCCAGCCTGAACCCGGTCTACAGCATCGGGTGGCAGCTGGCCGAGGCGGTCCGAGCCCACAACGACGTGAGCAAGAAGGCGGCGCTGAGCCGCGCCGTCGACCTGCTGCAGCTCGTCGGCATCCCCAACGCCAAGGAGCGTGCGGCTAACTACCCGCACGAGTTCTCCGGCGGCATGCGCCAGCGGGTGGTCATCGCGATGGCCATCGCCAACGACCCCGACGTGCTCATCGCGGACGAGCCGACGACCGCCTTGGACGTCACCGTGCAGGCGCAGGTGCTCGAGACCCTCGACATCGCCCGCGAGGCCACCAACGCCGCGATGATCCTCATCACGCACGACCTCGGTGTGGTCGCGGGCGTGGCCGACCGGGTGCTCGTGATGTACGCCGGGAAGCCGGTGGAGACCGGCACCGTCGACGAGATCTACTACGCCAGCCAGATGCCCTACACGATCGGGCTCTTGAACAGCATCCCGCGGCTGGACAGCAGCACGGGCGAGGAGTTGCGGCCCATTCCCGGGTCGCCGCCGTCGCTGCTGCACCTCGCGCCCGGCTGCCCGTTCTCGCCGCGCTGCAGCTACCGCATCCCGCTGTGCGACGAGCAGGAACCCGCGCTGCTGCCCGTCGAAGGGGCCGATCACTTCGCCGCCTGCCACGTCGCCGACACCCTGGGACCCCAGCGATGACGACCGAACCTGTCCTGCAGGTCCGCAACCTGGTCAAGCACTTCCCGGTCCGCGGAGGCGGGATCGTCCGACGCACCGTCGGTCAGATCCACGCGGTGTGCGACGTCTCCTTCGACGTGCACCAGGGCGAGACGCTCGGCCTGGTGGGCGAGTCCGGCTGCGGCAAGTCGACCACCGGCCGCGCCGTCCTCAACCTCCAGCCGGCGACATCGGGTGAGGTGCTCTATGACGGCAAGGACGTCACGCAGCTGACCGGGAACGCGCTGCGAGCCGTGCGCCGCGACATGCAGCTGGTGTTCCAGGACCCCTACGCCTCCCTCAACCCGCGCATGACCATCAACGACATCGTCGCTGAGCCGTTGGTCATCCACCACCTCGGCGGCAGCACCTCCGCGCGGCGCGAGACCGTGCAGGAGCTGCTGCGCATGGTCGGGCTCAACCCTGAGCACGGCAACCGCTACCCGCACGAGTTCTCCGGCGGCCAGCGTCAGCGCATCGGGATCGCCCGCGCCATGGCCCTCGAGCCCAAGGTCCTCGTGCTGGACGAGCCGGTGTCGGCGCTGGACGTCTCCATCCAGGCGGGCGTGGTCAACCTGCTGGAAGCGCTGCAGGACCGCTTGGGCCTGTCCTACCTGTTCATCGCGCACGACCTGTCCGTCGTACGCCACACGGCCGACCGGGTCGCGGTGATGTACCTCGGGCGGATCGTCGAGCTCGCCAAGCGGGACGACCTGTTCACCCGCCCCGCCCACCCCTACACCCGCGCGTTGCTCTCGGCGATCCCCATCCCCGACCCGCGCAAGGAGCGCGAGCGCAAGCGCATCGTGCTCGCCGGTGATGTCCCCAGCCCGGCCGCACCCCCGAGCGGATGCCGGTTCCGCACCCGCTGCCAGGTCTTTCGGGACCAACTCGACGACACCCAGCGGGCCGCCTGCATCGAGCAGCAGCCCCTGCTCGAGGACCGCGGCATCGGACACGAGGTTGCCTGCCACTACCCCGACGTCGAGAAGGTCGTCTAGTTAGTCGCTGGGCAGGTCGCGCATGCCTCGCAGGGGGGACGCGAGCACCCACAGCACCGCCAGGACCATGCCGGCAGCGCCGACCACGAGGGTCGCGCGCGTGCCGACCACGGTCGCCAGGACGCCGCCGGCAAGGGCGCCGAGCGGCATCGTGCCCCAGACGATGAACCGCACCGCCGCGTTCATCCGCCCCAGGAGGGCGGGCGGGCAGATGGCCTGGCGGTAGGAGACCTGCGCGACGTTGTAGACCACGGCGCCGAGGCCGAGTGCTGCCGAGGCGACAGCGACCAGCAAGACGCCCGGGCCGGGGAAGGCCAGCGGACCCAGGAAGGTCAGGGGCGCGGTCAGCGCCAGGGACAGCCAGATGATGCGCGCACTTCCGAACCTGCGCGCGGCAGCGGTGGCACAGAGCGCCCCGAGCACCCCGCCTACGGCACCGATGCTGAAGACCGCACCGACGACCCCCGCCGAGGCGTTCAGCTCGCGCACGAGGAAGACCACCTCGACCGCGCCGTACAGGCTGCTGAAGAAGTTGGAGGTGCCAGTGCAGGCCACGACCTTCGACAGGATCGGGTGACGCAGCACGAAGGACAGCCCCTCGCGGATCTCCTCGCGCAAGCGCGTCCCGGACGGCCGGGCCGCGGGCGCCACCTCGTCGTCATGGACCGCCTGCGTGACCGCGCCCGAGACGAGGAAGCTGGCCGCGTCGACGCCGATCGCGTAGGGCGCACCGATCGTGGCGACGAGCACCCCGCCGAGGGCGGGTCCGGCGAGTTGGGACACCGCGGCGGTGGCGCTGAGCTTGCTGTTGCCCTCGACCAGCTGACTCCGGTCGACCAGGACCGGCAGGTAGGACTGGTAGGCGACGTCGAAGAAGACCGTCAGCACACTCGTGAGCAGAGCCACGACGTAGAGCTGGGCCATGCTCAACACGCCCAACAGGTGGGCGGCCGGCACCGTCGCGATGAGGGCGGCGCGCGCCCAGTCCGAGCGCACCAGGACCGGCTGCTTGCGCCAGCGGTCCACCAGCGCACCGGCTTGCAGGGCGACCAGCAGGAACGCGGCGCTCCCCACGGCCGAGAGCAGCGCCACCTCGAACGCGCTGGCGTCGAGGGTGAGCAGGGCCAGGAGCGGCAACGCGACGGCGGTGAGGGCGGAGCCGACCTCGCTGATCGTCTGACCCGCCCACAGCAGCCGGAAGTCGCGGTGCCTCCAGAGCGAGGGGCCTTCGCCCACCCGTACGGCCTAGACCTCGTCCGGGTAGAGCGAGTACGACGGGAAGTTGCCGTAGAGCTGCTCGCTGTCCGGGCCTTCGGTGACGGCCTGCACCAGCAGGTCGCCGCCGACGAAGGCGCCCTTCCAGGACGCGCCCTTGCCGCCGAAGACCTCCGCGCGGTCACCCCGGGAGCGCGGCTTGTTGATGCCGACCTTGAACGCCTGCAGCTCCTCGGCAACGCGCGCACCGAAGGCGGCGTCGTCGGTGGCGACCGACGCGACGAGCGAGCCGTTGGAGGCGTTCATCGCTGCCAGCAGCTCGGCCTCGGTGTCGACGATGACGACGGAGTCCAGGGGGCCGAACGGCTCGGCGTGCTGCAGCGACCAGTTGCTCGGCGGGCCCAGCACGCAGGCGGGAGCGATGTAGGCACCGGTGTCCTGGCCGTCTAGGAAGTGGCCGTCGTCGAGGTCACCGCGGTAGAGCGGGATGCCTCCTCCGGCGACCGCCTCGGCGTAGCGCTCACGCAGCTCGGCGGCCTTGGTCGCGTGGATGACCGGGCCGAAGTCGAGCTCGGGCAGGTCGTCCGACGGTGCCGCGACCGCCAGCGGGTGGCCGAAGCGCAGCGACTGCGCGACCGGCAGGTACATCTCGAGGAACTCCGGAAACAGTTCTCGCTGAACGACATAGCGCGGGTAGGCGGTGCAGCGCTGCTTGGCGTACTCGAAGCCCTTCTTCAGGTGGGCCGACAGGTCGTCCCAGCCGCTGAAGTCCCAGATCCCCCAGGCGTTGAGCCCCTCCTGCTCGAGGAAGTGCCGCTTGCCGGTGTCAGCCAGCGTGGTGGCGGCCTTGCGGCCGTTTGCTCGACCGCCGACGAAGGCGAGCGCACCGATCTCCGGGGCGCTGATCAGGGCGTTGCCGAGTTCAGCACCGACGCCGGAGAGCAGCGTCACCGGCAGGCCGGCCCGACGCATGAGGGCGTGCGCGAGGGTCAGCGTGTGGAACCCGCCCTGCGACGGCGTCTTGGCGACGACGGCGTTGCCGGCCAGGGCCTGCACCAGCTCGGCGTGGATCTGCACCGACATCGGGTAGTTCCACGAGGCGATGTTGCTGACCGGTCCCGGCAGGGGGCGCCGGCCGGCGAGCTGACGCTCGATCTCGTCGACGTACCACCGCACGCCGTCCAGGGCACGGTCGACGTCGGCGCAGGCGAGCCGCCAGGGCTTGCCGATCTCCCAGACCAGCAGCAGCGCCAGGGTGTCACGCTCAGCGGTCATCGCTTCGACGGCGGCAAGGACCCGGCTCTTGCGCTCGTCAAGGTCGACGGCGCCCCAGGCCTTGTGCTCGTCCGCCGCCTGAGCGACCGCGGCCACGGCCTCGTCGTGCCCGATCCGCGGCGGGCCCTGGATCGCGCTGCCGTCGACGGGGGTGACGTGCTCGCCGGGGGTGCCGCTGCGCGACCACTGCCCACCGATGAGGTTGAGGATCCGGTCGGCGTCGAACGCCTCAGGGGCTGCGGCGCGGGCGCGAGCGTAGACGTCTGCCCAGGAGGTCCCAGGCTTGAGCTGCAGGGTCATCCCAGCAGTCCAGCACATGCCATGGACCCGGTCGTACGGCGGTCGAGCTTCGGCGTCAGAAGAGCACGCTGGCGAAGGTCCCCACCTGCTCGAAGCC
>JANPHZ010000011.1:0-2858 GCA_031424715.1 Frankiaceae bacterium | reverse complement strand
CACCGATGTCGGAGGTCGCTGGCCGGATGGCGCCGCAGGTCGGTGCCCACTGCCTCGAGCGCGGAGCCGGTGGTCGCGGTGTCCTGATGGGCGGCGTATCGGGCGTCTACGCCGCGAAGGTCGTCGTCATCGGGGCCGGGGTCTCGGGCATGAACGCCGCCGCGATCGCCCTGGGCATGCAGGCCGAGGTGTTGCTGCTCGACCGCAACGTCGCGCGGCTGCGCGAGGTCGACCGAATCTACCAGGGGCACATGCAGACGGTCGCGTCGAACACGTTCGAGATCGAGCGAGCCGTCCTCGACGCCGACCTCGTGATCGGGGCGGTGCTCGTGCCGGGGGCCAAGGCGCCGACGCTCATCACCGACGAGCTGGTCGCTGCCATGAAGCCCGGAGCGGTGCTCGTCGACATCTCCGTTGACCAGGGCGGGTGCTTCGAGTCGACGCGGCCGACGACGCACAGCAACCCGACGTTCGAGGTCAACGGCTGCCTGTTCTACTGCGTCGCCAACATGCCGGGGGCGGTGCCCCACACGTCGACGTACGCCCTGACCAACGTGACGCTGCCCTACGCCGTGGAGATCGCCGACCGCGGCCTGCGCGACGCCGTACGACGGGATCCGGCGTTGGCGCCGGGCGTCAACACCCTCGGCGGTCAGGTCGTGTACGGCCCCGTGGCGGAGGCGCACGGCATGCCGCTGGTCGCTCTGGACGAGGTCCTCGTCTGACGGGCGCGCCGGCGGAGCGGACCGTCGCGGCCTACCTCGACCACCTGGCGGTCGAGCGGGGGCTCGCGACCAACACCCTGCTCAGCTATCGGCGGGACCTGCTGCGTTACGTCGCCGTGCTGCGCGGACGTGGGTTGCTCGACCTCGCGGAGGTGGGCGAGGCTGACGTCGCGGACTACCTCGCGGGTCTGCGCGAGGGTGACGGCTCGCACCCGCCGCTGTCGGCGTCGTCGGCCGGGCGGGCGCTGGTCGCCGTACGAGGTCTGCATCGTTTTGCCCAGCGTGAAGGGCTGGTCGAGAACGACCCGTCGAGGGAGGTCAAGCCGCCCGCGCCGGCGCGCAGACTGCCGAAGGCGATCACGGTGGAGGAGGTCGAGCGGCTGCTCGACGCTGCAGGAGCGCCCGACACGCCGCTAGCGCTGCGCGACCGGGCGCTGCTCGAGACGCTCTATGGCACAGGCGCGCGCATCTCGGAGGCGGTGGGGCTGGCGGTCGACGACCTCGACCGGGGAAGCGGGCTGGTGCGGCTCGACGGCAAGGGCGGCAAGCAACGGATCGTTCCGGTCGGGTCCTACGCGCAGCGGGCCGTCGAGGCCTATCTCGTGCGGGCGCGGCCGGTGCTGGCGGCCTCCGGGCGAGCGGGTCCGGCGCTGTTCCTCAACGCGCGCGGGGGGCGGCTGTCGCGGCAGAGCGCGTGGGCGGTCCTGCGGTCGGCGGCGGTGCGCGCGGGCATCACGGCCGATGTCTCGCCGCACACGCTGCGGCACTCGTTCGCGACGCACCTGCTCGACGGTGGGGCCGACGTGCGGGTCGTGCAGGAGCTGCTCGGGCACGCCTCGGTCACGACGACGCAGGTTTACACGCTGGTGACGGTGGACCGGCTGCGCGAGGTCTACGCCACCGCGCACCCGCGCGCCCGCGCCTGACCGTCGCCGCCTCGCCGGTGCCACAGGCGCGCACCCCGCGCGCGACTGGCCAGCGGTTTGGGGGGTCAACGCCCGCTTGCTGGCCTGCAAGCGGGTTGCTTCCCCCCAAACCGCCCGCACTCTCGGCGCGCCACCCGCACCGCTCGTGTGTGCGCCCTCGCCGGCCCGGCGCGTTCAGCGCAGGTGCAGCGGGAGGATGCCGGGTCCGCGCCGCTCGGCCGACCGCAGATAGGCCGCCGCCAACCGGTCCAGGAAGCGATCGGGCCGCTCCTCGTCGAGCGCGGTCGAGATGACGACCTCCCACCCGGCCGCGCGAGTGACCTCGTCGCGGGAGATGTCTTTGAGGCGCCGGCGTACGCCGCCCTTCACGTGCACGATCCCGTCGTGCTGTACGGCGACGCACGCCACCGGATCGCCGAGGTCCGGCTCGGCGAGCCATCCGCCGCCTTCGTCTCGCACGATCACACCGTGGCCGAGCGCGGTGAAGCCAGCTGCGTGGACGCGCAACCGCCAACGGCTCTCCGCTGGTGACCCGGAGCGCGGGTCCAGCAGCGAGGCCGCGCTCCGGGCGAGCGCGATGCCGGGGCGACGGGGATGGCGAGCCAGGATCGTCGGGATGTCGAGCGTCGTCTCACGGTTTGCAACGACGTCACCCAGAGCCACCAGTGACTCCAGCGTGGCGCCCGGCGCGAGGTCGAGGAACACGCGCTCCGGCGAGAGGACCTTCACGTCGCCGACCTCGATGATCTCGTCGGCGGGCACGGCAGAGCGATGGGTGGTCACACCTGCCCGCTCGGATCGGGTGGTACCCGGTGGCCGGACGAGGGTCACCGTGTCGCTCGGCGGCCACGGCAGGTTGAGCAGCTGCGCGGCCGTGGATCCCGCCGCGACGGCGTCCGGGAGCGCCAGTTGCAGGGCGCGCACGCGCGTAGGTAGGTCGTCGCCGTCGGAGGTGAGGACGTAGAGGTCGCGCGACAGCCGCCGAAAGCTTCGCCCGCGTAGTCGCTGCGGCGTGAGGTCGGAGCCGGATCCCAAGAAGGCTGCCATTTCGACAGCGTCGTAGCGACGAGGCCGGGCGGGGCAGCGCGAGGCCGGGTTGTGGACGAAAGGTCACCCCTGTGGACAGCAGGATTCCGGCCGGTTTCGACCGAATAGCCTGGGGTGATGCGCGTGCGGGGTGCCGGGGGCTTGGTGGCGGTGCTGGCTG
>JANPHZ010000010.1:0-7851 GCA_031424715.1 Frankiaceae bacterium | reverse complement strand
CGGACGAGTGCCCGAAGCCACCTGACGGCGTTCACGTCCGGAACATCGCAGCCGGGCACATCCAGCCTGAACTGGCTGCCCGGCGAGACACTGAGCAGCACGATCATCGTCCCGCTCGGTCCCGACGGCGCGGTGAGCTTGTTCAATGCGGGCGGCTCCGCCGACCTGGCAGTGGACATCCTCGGCTACGTCGACGCCGGCCCGGTCTGACCGCCCGCCCCTCCGCGTACCCGGCGGTGGGGGTGGAAGATATGCCCATGACCACGGGCGACGAGGAACGGTTCAGCGTCATCAGCGACGGGCTGCCTAGCCAGTTGCCCGACACCGATCCCGACGAGACGACCGAGTGGCTGCAGAGCCTCGACGCCGTCGTCGACAACTCCGGCCGGGCCCGAGCCCGGTTCCTCATGCTCAAACTGCTCGAGCGGGCCCGCGAGCAGGCCGTCGGGGTGCCCGCGCTGCGCAGCACGGATTACATCAACACGATCCCGCCGGAGCGCGAGCCGGCGTTTCCCGGCGATGAGCACCTCGAGCGGCGGATCCGCTCCTACGTGCGGTGGAACGCCGCCGTCATGGTCAGCCGGGCCAACCGCCCCGAGATCGGCGTCGGCGGTCACATCGCGACCTACGCCAGCGCCGCCAGCCTCTACGAGGTCGGCTTCAACCACTTCTTCCGCGGCAAGGAGGGCGGCGCCAGTGGGGACCAGATCTTCTTCCAGGGGCACGCCTCGCCGGGCATCTATGCGCGGGCGTTTCTCGAGGGTCGGCTGACCGAGGCGCACCTGGACGGCTTCCGCCAGGAGAGCCGCCCGCAGAGCCTGCCGTCCTACCCGCACCCCCGGCTGATGCCGGACTTCTGGGAGTTCCCGACCGTATCGATGGGCCTCGGTCCGATCGGGGCGATCTACCAGGCCCGGTTCAACCGCTACCTGCACTCACGGGGCATCAAGGACACCTCCGCCAGCCACGTCTGGTGCTTCCTCGGCGACGGCGAGATGGACGAGCCGGAGTCGCTCGGCGCCATCGGCGTCGCAGCCCGCGAGGAGCTGGACAACCTCACCTTCGTCGTCAACTGCAACCTCCAGCGCCTCGACGGTCCGGTGCGCGGCAACGGCAAGATCATCCAGGAGCTGGAGTCGTCGTTCCGCGGTGCCGGCTGGAACGTCATCAAGGTCGTCTGGGGCCGGCAGTGGGACGACCTGCTGGCCAAGGACGTCGACGGGCTGCTGGTCAACGCCATGAACACCACCCCCGATGGGCAGTTCCAGACCTACTCGGTGGAGAGCGGCGCCTACACCCGGGAGAAGTTCTTCGGCACCGACCCGCGGCTGCTGTCCTTGGTGTCGCATCTCAGCGACGACGACATCCGCAACCTGCCGCGCGGCGGGCACGACTACCGCAAGGTCTACGGCGCCTTCGACCACGCGATCAAGCACGTCGGCCAGCCGACCGTGATCCTCGCCCACACCATCAAGGGCTGGACCCTGGGCTCGGGCTTCGAGGGCCGCAACGCCACCCACCAGATGAAAAAGTTGGGCAAGCCCGAGCTCAAGGCCCTGCGCGACCGGCTCTACCTCGACATCCCCGACAGCGCGCTGGAAGCCGACCTCCCGCCCTACCTGCACCCCGGCGCCGACAGCGACGAGGTCGTCTACATGAAGGAGCGCCGGGCGGCCCTGGGCGGCGAGCTGCCCAAGCGCGTCGTACGGCCCAAGGCGCTGGAGCTGCCGGCCCCGGAGATCTACGACGAGCTCAAGGCCGGGTCGGGCAAGCAGGCGGTCGCGACGACGATGGCCTTCGTCCGACTCCTCAAAGACCTCATGAAGGACAAGGGAATCGGGGCCCGCTTCGTGCCCGTCGTACCCGACGAAGCGCGCACCTTCGGTATGGACGCGATGTTCCCCACCGCCAAGATCTACTCGCCGTTCGGCCAGCGCTACGAGGCCGTCGACCGCGAGCTCCTGCTGTCCTACAAGGAGTCGACGACCGGGCAGATCCTGCACGAGGGGATCACCGAGGCAGGCTCGATGGCCTCGGTGATCGCGGCCGGCTCGGCCTACTCCACCCACGGCGAGCCGATGATCCCGGTCTACGTCTTCTACTCGATGTTCGGCTTCCAGCGCACCGCTGACCAGATGTGGGCGATGGCCGACCAGCTCGCCCGCGGGTTCCTGCTCGGGGCCACCGCCGGCCGCACGACCCTCAACGGCGAGGGGCTGCAGCACCAGGACGGCCACTCGATGCTGATGGCGCTGACCAACCCCGCCGTCCTCGCCTACGACCCGGCGTTCGGCTACGAGGTCGCCTTCCTCGTCGAGGAGGGGCTGCGTCGGATGTACGGCGAGGCGCCCGAGGACGTCTTCTACTACCTGACCGTCTACAACGAGCCCTACCCGCAGCCGGCTGCGCCGGACCTGCCGGGCCTGCGCGACGGCGTCCTGCGCGGGCTCTACCGCTACAGCCACGTCCCGTCGGAGCAGCCCCGGGCCCAGATCCTCGCCAGCGGCATCGCCGTACGACTGGCCCTGCAGGCCCAGCAGCTGCTCAGTGACGACTGGCGGATCGCCGCCGACATCTGGAGCGTCACGAGCTGGAACGAGCTGCGCCGTGAGGCGGTGGCGTGCGAGCAGCACAACCTGCTGCACCCGGCCGAGCCGCGTACGCCGTACGTCACGCAGGCCCTGATGCAGACCACCGGACCGATCGTCGGCGTGAGCGACTGGATGCGCGCGGTGCCGGACGGCATCAGCCGGTGGGTGCCGGGCGACTGGTCGTCGCTGGGGACCGACGGGTTCGGCCGGTCCGACACCCGCGCTGCTCTGCGCCGGCACTTCCACATCGATGCCGAGTCGATCGCGGTAGCCGTGCTGACTGCGCTCGCCCAACGGGGCGACATCGACCCGGGCGTGCCCGAGCGGGCCGTCAAGCGCTACCGACTCCTGGACGAGCAGGTGCCTGCCAGTAAGGACACGACCGCCGGCGAGACGGGCTGACAACACCACCCGTTCGGGCCATCTTCGGCCCGGTGCGCCGGATTTCGCCCCCTCGTGCCTCACCATCGAGGCACGGAGCACGAAGGGGACGGCATGACCCGGCGTACGGCACACATCGACGGCCTCGCGGCCCATCCCAACCTGGGCGAGATCGTCGGCGTGCTCGCGCAGCTGGCGCACATCCAGGACGCTGACCTCGTCGGCCTCGCCCGGTCCTGGGACGACTCGCACGTGGTGCGCAGTGCCCGCGCCGCCGCGCTGATGCCGGACAGCCCTCTCGTGCTGGAGGTACTGGCGGCCTTCGAGGGGGTCGGCGCGCTCTTCGCCGACGACCTGCGCGGCGAGGCGACCTACCTCACGGTGCCGTCGGACCAGGTGCGCACGGCGCTGTGCGCCGTCCGCGACGCCATCGCCGGCGCCTACGCCCAACCTGTCCTGCACCGCTCCGCACACGCCGCCCTGCTCGCGCCGTGGCGCTCGGTGTATCCCACCTCGACCGTGGTCGAGCCCGATCTCGGGCCTCAGGCGGCGCGGGTGAAGGCGCTGCTCGCCCTGCTTCCCCTGCTCAGCGGGCGCTGCCACGACGGCGACGCGACCGAGCTGTACGACGCCCTCAGCGTGCGCGCGCTCGTCGACGAGTCCGACCGGGCCGCGGCGACGCAGCAGGCCTTCGACGCCGCCGTCCTGACCAGCCGCCGCCGGGTCTGGGCACTGGTCCGGCGTACGGGCACTGAGGCCTTCGCGCGCCCCTGCACGCAGTGCCACCGCGGGTCGTCCGGCGACGCGGACCAGCGACGGGTCCTCACCCTGTGCCTCGACGCGGCCTGCGCGCTGCTGGTGGCCGACGCGCTGTCGGAGCGCACCACCGAGCTGCTGACCGAGCCGGTCGTGTCACTCATCCCCCGCCAGCGAGGCCAGTCCAGCTGAGATCGCCGCCTGCGCTGCCAGGTGTCCCTGCCGGTCCAGAGGCCCTCGCTGAGGATCGGGGATGCGTGGGGGTCCTGACCCCCACCGATCCGCGAAGCCTTGGCTTGCTGTGTCCTCGCGCGGTGCCGAGGAGGCCGGCTGCCGGTGGGCGCACGCGAAGAGCTCTCAACGACCAGTCCACGCGAGCAGGTCGTCCACTCCGAGTGCGTTCACGACGTCCTCGACCCGTACGCCGGTCAGGTGCGCGCGCTCGCAGCCGAGGTGCTGCCAGTCGAGTTGCCCTGGCGCGTGCGCGTCCGTGTCGATGGCCACCTTGCACCCCGCCTCCAACGCCAGCCGCAGCAGGCGCTTGGGCGGATCGAGTCGCTCTGGGCGGCTGTTGACCTCGACGGCGACCCCGAACTGCGCGCAGGCAGCGAAGACGACCTCGGCGTCGAACTCGCTCTCGGGCCGCCCCTTGCCCCCGCGCCCGTGCCCGAGCACCTGACGTCCGGTGCAGTGACCGAGGACGTCGGTGTGCCGGTTGCTGATGGCCGCCACCATGCGCGCCGTCATCTCGTCCGCGGGCAGGCGCAGCTTGCTGTGCACGCTGGCGACGACGACGTCGAGCCGCTCGAGCAGCTCCGGCTCCTGGTCGAGCGTGCCGTCGAGGTTGATGTCGCACTCGATGCCGGTGAGCAGGCGGAACGGCGGGCCCCCGTCGTCGGCCAGGCGCTCGTTCACCTGCGCGACCACGTCGAGCTGCCGCCGCAGGCGTTCCGCGCTGAGGCCGTTGGCCACCGTGAGCCGGGGAGAGTGGTCGGTCAGCACCATGTACTCGTGCCCCAGCGCCCGACCGGCGCGCGCCATCTCCTCGATCGGCGACCCGCCGTCACTCCAGTCGCTGTGCGTGTGCAGATCGCCCCTCAGCGCCTGGCGCAGGGCGGCGGCACCTTCACTGACCGGCGTGTCCCCGAGGGTCTGCACGCGTCGCAGGTAGACAGGCTCCTCCCCCGCCAGCGACTCCGTCACCACCGTCGCCGTCACCTTGCCGATCCCCGTCAGCTCGGTCAGCGTGCCGGCGGCGGCGCGCTGCTCCAGCTCGTCTCGGGGGGTCCGGTCCACCACGGCCGCGGCCGTGCGAAAGGCCTTGACCCGGTACGCCGGTTCGAGCGCGCGCTCCAGGCAGAAGGCGATGCTCCGCAGGTCGTCGGCCGGGTCCCTCACGGCGCCGATTCAACGCCCCGGCGCCAGGTGCTGCCGCGCCGACCCTCCTCGTGCCGCCAGGTCGCGAAGACCGCCGTACAGGCTGCGGTCCACCCCCAGCCGAGCAGCAGACCGGCCGTGACGTCGCTCGGGTAGTGCACCCCGAGCAGGACCCGGGTCGCTGCGACGACCAGCGGCACGGCGATCGCCACGGCGACCGCGACCCGGCGCCAGCGGTCGCGCAGGACCGGCAGCAGCGCCACGGCAGCAGCGGCGTAGAAGGCCGCCGATCCGGTCGCGTGCCCGGACGGGAACGACGCACCCTGAGCCATCGAGACCGCGTCGTCGAAGACGGGGCGTGCCCGCCCGACGACCAGCTTTCCCAACGTCGACAGCAGGTAGGCACCGGCGGTGCACAGCACCATGAACAGCGCACTACGGCGCCGCCCCGCCGCCCACAGCGCCGTAGCAACGGCGATCGTGAGCAGGTCCACCAGCAGCGGCGCGCCCAGGTGGGTGAGCAGCCGCGACGCCGCAAGCAAGGCGCCGGAGGCGAGCACGGCGCGATGCGCCGCGTCACTGACCTGCTGGTCGAGGCGGGTCAGCGGCGCCCACTCCTCGCGCGCGAGGGCTCCGAGCGGCAGCACCACCAACGCGACCGCGACCAGCGCCAAGACCAGCAGGCTCAGCCGTAGCCCGGCGCGCGCCTCGGAATCGAAGCGGCGCTGCGCCAACGCCCTCATGCGAGCCCCCTCACGCGAGGTAGACGACCAGCTTGCGGGCAGCGGCTCGCAGGGTCAGGTGGCCCGGTCCCTGGCCCGTCTCGCCGTCGCGCGCTAGCGCCAGCCCGCCCTGGCGCGAGCGCACCGGGAGCGATCCGACCAGCCGCTGCTCGTAGACGCGGCTCTTGCCCAGGCGCCCGGTGAGCACCGCCAGCACCAGCCGCATCCGCGACCCGGGCTGTTCGGCGTCGATGAGGCGTACGTCGATGCAGCCGTCGTCGAGCCGCTCGCGCCAGCTCGGCGCGAAGCCGGCCGGGTGGTAGTGCCCGTTGCCCGCAAAGAGGGTCCAGAGCCGACGCGGCTGGCCGTCGACCTCGACGAAGACCGGCTCGGCGTGCCGCAGCACCTCCACCATGGCGAGCGCCATCGCCGGCCACTTGCCGATGGCGTGCTCGCGCGCCTCGCGGCGTCGTACGAGCTCGGGGTAGACGCCCAGGGCGAAGGTGTTGAGGAAGTACAGGCCCTGGCCTTCGGGGTCGGCGCTGCCGACGGTGATCTCGACGGCGCTGCCGTCGCGCAGTGCCCGCACGACGTCGTCGACCGTGCTGACCCCGACCTCGCCGGCGAAGTGGTTGAGGGTGCCGCCGGGGAAGACGGCCAGCGGCAGGCCGGCGTCCAACGCGATCCCCGCCGCGCAGTTGACCGTGCCGTCGCCGCCCATGACACCGAGCACCGTGCACGAGCGCGCGGCCTCGGTCAGGCAGACCTGCACGTCGTCGTCGGGTCCGCACAGCACGACCTTGGCGGCCGGGAGGTCGCGTTCGAGCTGCTGGCGTACGACGTCGGCTTGGTCACCCGAGCCGGCCGAGGTGTTGATGACGAGCACCAGCCCCTCGCCGTCGGGCAGGGCCGGTGCGGGCCGGCGGGCCGGACGGGCGAAGGCGGGCCGGTCGGGGCGGACCGGCCAGACGCGCTGGACCACGAGCGCCGAGGCCGCACCGAGGGCCACGCCCGCGACGACGTCGCCGGGGTAGTGCACTCCGGTGTGGACCCGCCCGTAGGCGACGCCTGCGGCAACCAGACCCACCGGCGCAGCGAGCAGCGGCGACTCAAGAGCCACGCCCGTCGCAAAGGCAGCCGCCGACGCGCTGTGCCCGCTGGGGAAGGACGACGTCGAGGGCTGGCGCTGGAGCCGCCGGGGCACCGGCACCGGCGCGAGGTGCGGTCGGTCGCGGCGCGCGGCGTGCTTGGCCGGGAGGTTGGCGACGGTGCTCGCGACGGCGAGGGAGGCCAGCCCGCGTACGGCCGCCCGCCGCTGGCCCGAGCCCGCCAGGGCCGCGGCGACCCCGATCCACAGCAGCCCGTGGTCGGCCGAACGCGTCAGGCGCGGCAGCGTCGCGTCGAGCACCGGGGCGTGCCAGCGCGCCGCCCGGCGGTAGAGCGCCAGATCGGCGCGGTCGAGCCGGCGGAGCAGTCGGTCGCGTCTCATCCGTGCGCCGTTCCCCTCCGGCCGCCGATCATGTCGGCAGCGACCGGACTCACACCACTTGGTGGAGCCAGGTGACGGGCGTCCCCTCGCCCGCCGCCCGGTAGGGCTCGAGCTCGTCGTCCCAGGGGCTGCCGAGCAGCGCGTCTAGGCCGTGCGCGAGCTGCGGGCCGGTGGCCCCGGCGAGCAGGGCGCGGAGCCGGTCCTCGTTGACGAGCAGGTCGCCGTTGGCGCCGACGATCGACCGGAAGACCCCGAGGGTCGGTGTCACGGCGTACCGCTCCCCGTCGCAACCGGCGCTCGGTTCTTCGGTGACCTCGTAGCGCAGGACGCTCCAGCCCCGTAGTGCGCCGGCCAGCCGACCCGCCGTACCGGGGCGTCCCCGCCAGCCGATCTCGGTGCGCAGGTTGCCGGGGGAGGTGGGCTGCGCGGTCCAGTCCAGGCGCACGCGGACGCCGAGCTCCGCCGCCACCGCCCACTCCACATGAGGGCACAGCGCAGGCGGGCAGGAGTGCACGAACAGCACACCGGACGTCAC
>JANPHZ010000009.1:0-3108 GCA_031424715.1 Frankiaceae bacterium | reverse complement strand
CGTCGGTGACGGCCAGCCCCAGCGCCTTGCCGGCCAGCGTGCCGCCGTTGGTCAGGACGACGTAGCGGTTGACCACGTCGCCGGGGGCCAGCGTGGCGATGGTGTTGCTGAAGGTGGCCGCGCCCGACTCTCCGGCCAGGGTCAGGCTCAACGTTCCTGAGGTGACCGTCTGCGCGGTGGTGTTGGTGGCGTTGGCGGCCAGGCCGGCGTAGACGCCGGCGCCGGTCAGCGAGAGGCCGGCGATCGCGAACGCCGCCGCCGCGATGGTGCGGCCGCTCCAGCGCCGTGCCTCGGTCGTCACGGTGGTGATCTGCTCGGTCATGGTGCTCTCTTTCCGGTGGCTGCTCGCCGGCTCAGCCGACGTGCGAGGGGGTGGGACGGGACACGGTCGAACCAGTACTGGCGAGCACGGCGCGGACGCCGATGAGGGTGAAGACGAGGCCGGCGAGCGCCAGGGCGATCGGGCGGGTCTGCGGCTGCTGGATCGCGACCATGGCGCGGCCCAGCACGGGGACGGCGAGGACGACGCGCTGAGCCGTCGGCTCGACGAGCTGGGCCTTCCACGGGTCGTCGCTGGAGTTGGCGTCACCACGGGTGGTGATGACGGGCACCCCACCGCGGCTGGTCACCGACGCCACCCGGTGGGCGTAGGAATCGGTGTGGCCGGGCGGGCGGAAGACGAGGACGTCGCCGGCGCGCACCGACTCGCGGGCGACCGGGCGGGTGAGGACCGCGGCGCCGGCGTCGAACGTCGGGCTCATGCTGCCGGTCAGGATCGGGGACACGGTGACCTGCAGGGCGACGACGGCCAGTGCAGCCCCGAGCATGCCGAGCACGCCGAGGGCGGCCGCCATGCCGAGAAAGCCGCGCGCGAACTCGCGCCGCACCTGTGTCTTCACAGTGAGGCCTTCGTTGCCTTCAGGCCTTCGCTGGAGGTTCCTGAGGAACCATCTCGGAAACCGTCAGAAAGGACTAGGCCGACCGCACTAAGGGGTCCAGATCAACTGGCTCACCGCCGCGCATTCGCGCATGCGCCGGGCGCAGGTGCCGCTGAACGCACGACGGCCCGGTTCCCCGGGTGCTCCAGGGGACCGGGCCGGCGTACGGCTTGAGGGGGTCAGGCAGGCACGTCCACCGCAGCGATCACGGCCTCGCCGCGCACGGCCGACACGGAGGTGTCGACCGAGGCGCCCTGCGCGAGGGTGCGCAGCGTCCAGTTGCCGGGCGCCGCGAAGAAGCGGAAGACGCCGTTGTCGCTCGTGCGCACCTCGGCGGTGAACTCGCCACTGCCGTCGAGCAGCCGCACGTAGGCGCCGGCGAGCGGCAGCCCGCCGCGCGAGACGATCCCCTGCACGACGGCCTCGTCACCGACGTCGGAGCTGAGCAGCTCCTGGGCCGGGGCGCCGCACATCAGACGTCCTTCTCGACGGGCACGCCGACGAGGGAGCCGTACTCGGTCCAGCTGCCGTCGTAGTTCTTGACGCTGGACTCGCCGAGCAGCTCGTGCAGCGCGAACCAGGTGTGGCTGCTGCGCTCGCCGATGCGGCAGTAGGCGATGGTCTCCTTCGACGTGTCGAGGTCTTTGTAGAGCTCGCGGAGCTCCTCGTCGGACTTGAACGTGCCGTCGTCGTTGGCCGCCTTGCTCCACGGCACGCTGATCGCGGTCGGGATGTGCCCGGCCCGCTGGCTCTGCTCCTGCGGCAGGTGCGCCGGCGCGAGCAGCTTGCCGCTGAACTCGTCGGGGCTGCGCACGTCGATGAGGTTCTTGACCCCGATCGCGGCGATGGTCTCGTCGCGGAACGCCCGGATGCTGGTGTCCTGCTCCTGCGCGGTGTAGCTGGTCTTGTCGCGGGTCGTCTCGGCGGTCGTCAGCTCACGGCCGTCGAGCTCCCACTTCTTGCGACCTCCGTCGAGCAGCTTGACGTCGGCGTGGCCGTAGAGCGTGAAGTACCAGTAGGCGTAGGCGGCGAACCAGTTGTTGTTGCCGCCGTACAGCACGACGGTGTCGTCGTTGCCGATGCCCTTCTGGCTGAGCAGCTCCTCGAACTGCTCCTTGCTGACGAAGTCGCGGCGGACCTGGTCCTGCAGCTCGGTCTTCCAGTCCAGGCGTACGGCGCCCGCGAGGTGGCCGGTGTCGTAGGCCGAGACGTCTTCGTCAACCTCGACGAAGACGACCTTGGGGTCGGTGAGATGGGCCTGGGCCCAGTCGGCGTCAACGAGGACGTCTTGACGGCTCATGCGGTAGCTCCCTTGGTGCGCTTGAGGATGAGGTAGATCTCGCAACCCAGGCAGAAGCCGAAGGCAGCATTGAGAAACGCCGCGGCGAGGGCGGCGGCGGTGGCGATCGTGGCGAGCGCCGTCAGGCCGGTGAGGAAGGCCAGCGTCCCGACGACGGCGAAGCCGAGGCCGACGGACTGGGCGAACAGCGTGGGTGCCTGCGGCTCGGTCTCGGTCGTCGGCCCCAGCCGGGGCTTGACCTTGGCGAACAGCGCGGCGTAGGGGCTGCGGCCCTTGGCGCCGAGCGCGAAGACCACCGCTTGGGCGGCCAGCAGCAGGCCGCTGCCGGTGAGCAGGACGACAGCCAGGACCGCGGTGGTGATCCAGGCCCCGAAGCGGGGGCCGCGGACGTCGATCAGGGTGTCGGTGGACGTGCGCGAAAACGTGGTGCTGGTCATGGAAGTCCTCTGACGGACGGGTGGAACGGGGTCAGGTCAGAGGGACGGACACAGGCAGCCGGCGAGGCGGCAGAAGTCCACCGCGCGTCGCTTCACCAGCACCAGCATGGGATCAGCCTACGGCCTGGCCGAGTGCGGCGAGAACGGCTTGCTTGCTGGGCTGGCCGGAGGCGCGCGTCGTGACGCGGCCGTGGCGGTCCAGGACCAGGGTCGTCGGGGTCTTGAGGATGTTCAGCCGTCGTACGACGTCGAGGTGGCTCTCGGCATCGACCTCGACGTGGGCGACGCCCGGGACGGCTGCTGCCACGTCACTGAGGACGCGCTTGGTGGCGCGCCAGGCGCCTCAGAACGCGCTCATGAACTTCAGGAGGGTGGCGGGGCTGCCGGGCGTCGCGCCGAGCTGGGCGAGCACGTCGAGCAGGCTGTCGCCGGA
>JANPHZ010000008.1:0-8045 GCA_031424715.1 Frankiaceae bacterium | reverse complement strand
GGTGTCTCGGTGCTGGCACTCTAGCCCGTCGAGTGCCAACACCACAAGCCCGCCGGTGGCGCCGTCCCCGGCTCCCTGCCGCCCTGACGCTCGCGACCGGGGCGTCGTGGCGGAGCGCGCGCTGTGGATCACCGCCGGCTCCAGCTCCGGGCCAAGCGCGCGGATCGGCAGTGATCGCAAACGGCGGCGGCTCTACCCGGCGAGGACGAGGACGACGTAGAGGGCGTACGACGCGACGAGCACGAGCCCGCCCGTACGACGCACTGCACCGCCACGGGCGAGCGCGACGACCAGCAGGGGCAAGAGCGCGGCGGCGACCGCCGGGCCCAGCACCGGTCCGGTCTGCAGCGGAGCCACCAGAGCAGCCCCACCGAGGGAGACCGTGGCGTTGTACGACGCACTGCCGACGATCCCGGCCACCGCGATCTCGCCGAGGTCACGCCGGGCCGCCGCCCACACGAGCGCGAACAGCTCGGCGGTCGTGGCGAGGGCGAGCACGGTGAGCCCGACAGCGGTGTCGGACTGTTCCAGGGTCCGCACCAGCCGGGTGGCCCCCTCAACCGCTGCGGCGCCACCCGCCGTCACCACCGCGAGCCCGACGACGGTGAGCAGCAGCGCCGTGCCGGGGGCCCGCGAGGACGACTCGCCCTCCTCCTCCATCTCGGCCAGCTCACCGATCGAGGGTGGCTGCCGCTCGCGCCGCCACACGAGCGCGATCAGCCCGGCGTACACCAGGACGAGCAGCCCACCCTCGACGCGGGAGACGCGGCCCCCGGCGACAGCCAGCACCGCCAGAGCGCCGGCGACCGTGGAAAGCACGGCATAGAGCCGCACCCGCGGGCCGACCGGGACCGGCCGCAGCAGCGCCGCCAGCCCGAGCGTCGCGGTCAGCATCGTGACGTTGGCGCCCAGGGCATCGCCGGCAGCGAGCCCCGGGTGTCCCGCGCTCGAAGCGAGGATGCCAGTGAGCAGTTCCTCGGGCTCGGCCCCCGCCAGCAGGATCCCGACGGCCAGCACCGTCACACCGAGTCGGCGCGCAGCCGCCGCGGCGTTCTCGACGAACAGCTCTGCGCCCGCCACCAGCAGCCCGGTCGCGACGAGCAGCAGCAGCAGGCCGATCACCTCTCGGCTCGGTTGAGCACCTCGGTCACCGGCATCGAGCTGTCGGCGGGCAGGTCCAGCGGGCTCGGCGCGACGCCGGCCGCGACCAGCCTCGATCCGAGCGCCGCGACCATCGCGCCGTTGTCGGTGCACAGACCCGGGCGCGGCACCCGCAGCGCGATCCCGTGCGCGTCGCAGCGCTCCTGCGCCAGGGCCCGCAACCGGCTGTTGGCCGCCACCCCGCCCCCGATGAGCAGGTGCCCGATCCCGTGCTCGGTGCAGGCCGCGACGGCCTTGCGGGTGAGCACGTCGACCACGGCCTCCTGGAACGACGCGCAGACGTCGGCGACCGGCACCGGTCCGTCGTGCGCCTCCACCCACCGGGCGACCGCGGTCTTCAGACCGCTGAACGACACGTCGTACGCCCCCGCGGTCTTGCCGCGCGGGAAGGCGATCGCGTCGGCGGAGCCCTCACGCGCCAGCCGGTCGACGACCGGACCGCCCGGAAAACCCAGGCCCAGCAGGCGGGCAACCTTGTCGAAGGCCTCCCCCGCGGCGTCGTCGACGGTCTGCCCGAGGGGCTGCAGTGAGTGCGTTACGTCGTCCACGAGCAGCAGGCTGCTGTGCCCACCGGACACCAGCATCGCGATGCAGGGCTCGGGTAGCGGGCCGTGTTCCAGGACATCGACGGCGACGTGCGCGGCCAGGTGGTTGACGCCGTACAGCGGGACGCCGAGGCCGATCGCGTAGGCCTTGGCCGCGGCAACCCCGACGAGCAGTGCCCCTGCCAGACCGGGACCGCTGGTCACGGCGATGGCGTCCAGGTCCGACAGCTGCACCCCGGCGGTCGCGAGGGCCCGGTGCACGGTCGGCACCATGGCCTCCAGGTGCGCGCGACTGGCGACCTCGGGCACGACCCCACCGAACCGCGCGTGCTCGTCGACGGACGACGCGACCGCGTCGGCGAGCAGGGTCGTGCCCCGCACGATCCCGATGCCGGTCTCGTCGCAGGAGGTCTCGATCCCCAGCACCAGCGGTTCGTCGGGCACGCGCAGACAGTAGGACTAGTAGGGGCGGAGCAGGTCGGCGAACATCGGAAAGTGCCGCACGTTGACGGTGAGCAACTGCGCGGAGAGCAGCAGGGTGGTCGCCGCGATCGCCAGATCGGCAGCGTCGATGCCGCGGTGGCTGGGGAGCCACTGCCGACCCAGCTCGCCGGCCCGCTCGGCCACGGGCTCGTCGACCGGGTGCCAGCGAACGCTGGACAGCAGCAGCCGGGTGGCGGCCTCCTCGTCCGGTCGCATACCGGCCAGGAGCTCGAGCCGGGTGATCTCGCTGGCGTGCAGCGGACCGCTGGTGACGTGCTCCTCCAGCAGGGTCGCGGCGTGGCGGTGGCCACGCCAGTATTCGACGAACCCCCAGGTGTCGACGAGGACCGTCCCCGCGGCACCGACGGGCGAGCCGGCGTCCCGACCGGAGCCGGTCGACGTAGGCCGCGCCGTTCTCGTCGTCGGCCCGGCCTGCCCACGCCCCGAACCCACCGCGCAGGGCAGCCAGGTCGGCTTCGCGGGAACCGGCGTCGCCGTAGTAGGCGTCCACAGCCTCGCGGATCAGCGACGAGAGGGAGCGCCCACTGCGGGCGGCCGCGGCGTCGAGCAGGCGTCGCTCCTCCTCGGTCAGCGAGATCTGCGTTCGCAACATGATGTAAGGCTACATCACTCGCTTAGGATCGCGTCATGAGAAGAGCGTCGGTGCCGCTCGGCTGGTAGTAGCCCCGGCGGATCCCCGTACGACGAAAGCCGAACCTCTCGTAGAGCCCGATCGCCGGCGCGTTGTCAGCGCGGACCTCGAGCAGGACGGTGCTGTGCCGGCGCCGCCCGGCCTCGTCCAGCAGGGCCTGCAGCAGCCCCGCGCCGAGTCCCTGGCGTTGCGCCGACGGTGCGACCCCCAGGGTCTGCACGAACGCCTCATCCGGGTAGTCGCACAGCCCCGCGTAGCCGATGACCCGATCGGCCTCCAGCGCCACCAGGTAGTGCCGGGTCTCGACCTGGCCGAGCTCAGACCAGAAGGTGCGGGCGGTCCACGGCTCCGCGCCGAACACCTCCGCCTCGATCGCCAGCACCTCGGGCAGGTGCCACCACCGCATCCGGGTCAGCTCGCTCACGCCGTCACCGGTTTACCCGGTCCAGGCACCTGCGCGTCGGGCCGGCGCAGGTAGCGCGGCGTCAACGTGGTCACCCCGCCCGCGACGGCCAGCTCGGCGATCCGCCCCGCACTCGGGTAGCGCGGCTCGGCCAGCACCTCACGGCCGGCGAAGGCGCCGGCGTGCACCTGCGCCCCATCCCCCACGACGGGCAGTTCCGGCCACAGCTGGGCGACCTCGCTCGGCAGCGCAACGCCCGGTCCGTCGGCACATTGGCCGTTGTCGTCGTACGCCGCCCAGTAGACCTCTTTGCGGCGGGCGTCGGTGACGGCCAACCGGGCGCCCGTCCCAAGCGCGTCGAGCGAGCAGACGCCGTAGGCCGGGATGCCCAGGGCGTCACCGAGCGCGGCCGCCGTCACGATGCCGACCCGCAGCCCGGTGAAGGGGCCCGGTCCGAGTCCGACGGCGACCGCATCGAGGTCACCCCGCTGCGCACCCGCGTCGGCCAGCACCTGCTCGATGCCGGCGGCCAGCAGCTCGCCGTGGGCGCGCGCGTCGACAACGACCCGCTCGGCGAGCACCCTCTCGCCGAGGCTGACCAGGGCGACGGACACCGCCGGCGTCGAGGTGTCGAGGCCAAGGGCGAGCACGGCCTTGAGCCTAGAGCGAGGCTCGTCTACTGCCTGGTCCGGCCCGCGCTCTTTCGAGCCGGATGGCAAGCGCTGACAGGTCGGACGACGTCCGCGACAGCGTGTGCCCGCTCGCCGACCGCGGCCATCTGGCCGCTGCCTCGGTTCGACGCTTCCGCGGAAGCAAGTCGTCCACAGGTAAGAGCCGGCCTTCTTCTCGTGCGTGGCAGGTGCGCCGCGCCGGCATTGACCCAGGCCCGGTGGTCTGTTGGTGTCGCAGGGGTGACATACGCGGTTGTGCCGGTTGTGCGAAGGTGCGCCTCTTGTCGCAACCTCCGGGGGACATCATGCGCGCACGCACGCTGGGCACATTGGCCGGGCTGGCATTGGTTCTCGTTGCATCGCCATCCTCCGCCGCTCCGGACCGGACGGTCACCTTGTCGGCGTCATCGCGCACGGCGTCGTGGCAGAGCGCGTTGGGCGTCGCCACCTTCGGATTCTCCCCTCTTCTATACGAGCAGACACACTGCGCCAAGAGAGGCGGAGACGTCGTGACGTGCGACCAGACGGCAATGCGCGTCATGTCGGCCGGGAGCCTTGAGATCACCATTGCTCCCGAAGGCTCTCCAAACAGCGGGCCCATTTACGCGCACACCGTCGAGCTGCACCGGGTTGGCCCGGACGGTCAGCCAGGGGGCCCAGTCAAACTGCGATCAAGCAGGGCGGGCAGCAAGAACATCTACGCCAGCGGAGTCGTGCCGGCGGGTTCCTACCTGCTGGAAGTGTCGTGGCTCGAGGGTGTCGGGAAGTACAGCGGGGACGCCGAGCTGAAGCCCGTCCGGCCGCGCTAGGGCAGACGACCGCGCGGTGCAGGGAAGTGTGCTGCCCGCGTCGAGGCCCGTCGGGTGCAGGAATCCCGCGCAGGCACGCCGCCGGCACTTGCCTAGCCGGGACTGTCAGCGCAGCACGCAGGTGTCAGTGCGCCCGCCCGGCACGGTGACGGCGGCCTCCGCACCGCGAAGCGACTTCGGGTCGACCAGCGCAGTGGGAAAGTTCATCGTCACATGGGACGGCTGGCCTTCGGCAGAGCCGTAGGTAGTGGGAAGACCCGATTTCCGCTGACGTCCGGTGCGCAGGTCCCGCACGTGGTGCTGCGTCAGCTCACCGGTCGGACCGAAGGCCAGTAGGTGCTTGGTCCCTGTCACTTTGCTGACGCTGCTCCATTGCACGGACGCCAGCTTCGGCCCGTCGTACATGAAGCTCCACGTGGTCCGCGTGCCGTTGCTGGTCACCTGCACGTGCGTGAGGTCGAAGTCGCCCGCGCCTACATCGAGGGTGTCGGTGCAACTGGCAAGGACAGGTTCTGGCGAGCGGGAAGGCAGTGGTTGCGGCGCTCCTAACTCCGCGGAGAAGAAGACGGAGATCAGGAAGGTCACCAGCCCGACGGCCAACCCGACAGCCATGGCCCACACCGGTCTGCGCATGGGGCGGAGCGTATCGACCCGCCGTAGCTGGGGCGGCCGTGAGCCGGGCTCGGCGCGCGGCTCAGGGTGCGGCGTTGGTCAGGACTCCTTGTAGGCCTGGACCAGCTCGCGCTTGAGGACCTTGCCGGACGGGCCCAGCGGCATGGCGTCGGTGAAGAAGACCCGCCGGGGGTACTTGTAGGCCGCCAACTTGGTCTTGGCCCAGGCAGACAGGTCCTCGGCGCTGATGTCGGTCCCCGGCTCACGGATGACGACGGCGCAGACCTCCTCGCCGTACTGCGGATCGGGCAGGCCGATGACCGCCACCTGGGCGACCGCCTCGTGCCGCAGCAGGCACTCCTCGACCTCACGGGGATAGACGTTGTAGCCCCCGCGGATGACCATGTCCTTCTTGCGGTCGACGATCGTGACGTAGCCGTCGGCGTCCTTGGTCCCGAGGTCACCGGTGCGGAACCAGCCGTCGACGATCGCCGCCGCGGTGGCCTCCGGCTTGTTCAGGTAGCCGGTGAAGATGTTGTGCCCGCGCACCACGATCTCGCCGAGCTCGCCCGTCGGCAGTAGCTCGATGCTGTCGTCGATCTCGGCCTTCGCGACCTCGACCTCGACGCCCCAGATGGCCTTGCCGACCGTGCCGGGCTTGGGGGTCATGCCGACCTGGTTGAACGTCGCGACGGGTGAGGTCTCGGTCAGGCCGTAGCCCTCCAGCACCTGGGTGCCGAAGACCTCAGCGAACTTCTCCAGCACGGCCAGCGGCAGCGCCGCCCCACCGGACAGCGCCGACTTCAGCGTCGGGCGCAGGTCGGAGGTCTTGGCCGCCTCGAGCAGCCCGATGTACATCGTCGGGACACCCATGAAGATCGTGCACTTCTCGTCGACCAGCAGCTGCAGGGCCTGCGCGCCGTCGAAGCGCGGCAGCAGCACGACGCTCGCGCCGGTGTAGAAGGCGGTGTTCATGCAGCAGGTCTGCCCGAACGTGTGGAAAAGCGGCAGACAGCCGAGCACGACGTCGGAGGAGTCGATGTCGAACGAGTGCATCGCGGAGGCGACGACGTTCATCGTGATGTTGAAGTGGCTGATCTCAGCGCCCTTGGGCTGCCCGGTGGTCCCGCTCGTGTAGAGGATGACCGCGGTGTCGGAGGGCTCGCGCTGGACGAGGGAGTCGATCGGCGTCGCCGCGCCAGCCAAGGCGTCGATCCGGTCGATGCCGCTGTCGGACGCGGGGTCCTCGAGGACCGACAGGACCGGTACGCCGGCCAGCTCGGCGCCCTTCGCGCCCTCGCCCAGCAGCGGCGCCGCACACACGAGCACCTTGGCCCCGGAGTCCTCGAGGACGTACTGGATCTCCTCGGCCTTGAGCAGGGCGTGCACCGGTACGGCGACCGCACCGAGGGCGAGTGCGCCGTAATAGGCCAACGGGAAGTGCGGGGTGTTGGGCAGCAGCAGTGCCACCTTGTCGCCGGGCTTCACCCCCCGCTCGCGCAGGACAGCGGCGTACTGCCGGGCGCCGTGCCAGAGCTGCGCGTAGGTGATGCGCAGCGGCCCGAGGACGACGGCGGTCCGGTCAGCGTGCCGGGTGGCCGACTCGGCCAGGATGCTGGCGACGGTCAGGGACATGAAGCTCCTCGTACGAGTGGGGCGGGCAGGAACGGTCAGGCAGTTCAAGCAACGCCGAGGTAGGCCTGCTTGACGTAGGGGTCTGCGGCGATCTGCGCCGTCGGTCCCTCACGCGCAACCAGACCGTGCTCGAGGACGACGACCCGGTCGGCGCAGCGGAACGCGAAGTGCACGTCCTGCTCGACCAGCAGCATCGTCGTCCCCGCGTCCTTGATGATCTGGATGCTGGCGATGATCGCCTCCTTGACGCCGACCGACAAGCCGAGAGTCGGTTCGTCCAAGAGCAGCAGGGTTGGCCGGCCCATCAGCGAGCGACCGATCGCGCACTGCTGCTGCTCACCACCGGACAGCGTTCCCGCCGACTGCGACGCGCGCTCCTTGAGCTTGGGGAAGAGCGTGTAGACCCGGTCCAGGTCCTCGGCGCGGGTGTCCGGACCCTTGCGCAACCGACGGGCGCCGAGCTCGAGGTTGTCGCGGATCGACAGCCCCGGGAAGAGCCGACGTCGCTCGGGGCAGTGCACCAGCCCCGCCATGACCACGTCGTACGGCGTCTTGGGCAGGGGCTTGCCGTTGAACTCGATCGCCTCGAAGGTTGCGCTGTTGAGCCGCGACAGCGCCCGGAGCAGGGTCGTCTTGCCGGCACCGTTAGGGCCGACGACCGCCACGGTCTCGCCCTTGTCGACGTGGAAGGTCACGCCGTCGAGGACCTGGGCCTTCCCGAAGGACACCTTCAGGTCCCTGACGTCCAGCACGCGCTCGCGCTGTCCCTCACTCATGGGCGTCCCCCTCCTGTGGGTGCTCCTCGTCGGGGTCGCCGCCGAGGTAGGCCCGGACGACAGCTGGATCGCGCATGACCGCCTGCGGCTCGCCGTCGGCGATCACCTTGCCCTGGTCCATCGCGATGACCCGGTCGACCAGCGCCAGCAGCGAACCGATCTTGTGCTCGACGATGACGAGGGTCACGCCGTCGGCCTTGAGCTGGCGGATCGTGTCGGACAGCACGCCGATCTCGCTGGTGGACAGTCCGGCGAAGGGCTCGTCCAGCAGCAGCAGCTCCGGCCCCGTGGCCAGTGC
>JANPHZ010000007.1:0-4174 GCA_031424715.1 Frankiaceae bacterium | reverse complement strand
GATCCGGCGGCGCGCGTCGGCGCGCGCCTGCTCCTCTGTCTCCAAAACCGCGGCAAGGGTCGGACGTTACCAGAAGTCGTGGGCCACCACCACCGCGGCCACCGTGTCCACCATGGCAGGCAAGCGCAGATCGCGCCCGAGGAAAGCCGTCACGCACTCCTCGTTGGCCGCGTTGAAGGCCGCCGGCGCAGTGCCACCCCGCGCTCCGACTGCCCTGGCCAGAGCTACGGCGGGAAAGGCCGTGTCGTTGAGCGGGAGGAACTCCCAGGTCGAGGCCGTGGACCAGTCCATCCCGTAGCCCTCGTGCGGCAGCCGGTCGGGCCAGGTCAGGCCGAGCGCGATGGGCAAGCGCATGTCCGGCGGGCTGACCTGGGCGAGGGTCGAGCCGTCGGTGAACTCGACCATCGAGTGCACCAGCGACTGCGGGTGCACCACGACGTCGATCGCGTCGTACGGCGTCCCGAAGAGCAGATGCGCCTCGATGAGCTCCAGGCCCTTGTTGACCAGCGTGGCGGAGTTGACGGTGACGACCGGCCCCATATCCCAGGTCGGGTGGGCCAGGGCTTCCTCCGGAGTCACCCCGGACAGGTCCGTGCGGCCGCGGAAGGGCCCTCCGCTGGCGGTGAGGACCAGCCGGCGCACCTCGGCGGCCCGGCCGCCGCGCAGGCACTGAGCGAGGGCGGAGTGCTCGCTGTCGACCGGCACGATCTGGTCTCTGTACGGCGTGACGAGCGGGCCGCCCACGACCAGGGACTCCTTGTTGGCCAGCGCCAGGGTGCGGCCTGCCTGCAGCGCGGCCAGCGTCGGCGCGAGGCCCACGGATCCGGTCATGCCGTTGAGGACGACGTCGCAGGGGTGCCCGGCGAGCTCGGTCGCGGCGTCGGGCCCGGCCAGGATCCTGGGGATGGGGAAGGCGCCCGAGCTGAAGCCGCGCGCCTTCGCCTCGGCGTAGAAGGCCAGCTGGAGGTCCTGGGCCGCGCTGGCCTTGGCGACGGCGACCACCTCGACGGCGAGGTCGAGGGCCTGGCGGGCCAGCAGGTCGACCCGCTCGCCGCCCGCGGCGATCCCGACGACGCGCAGCTGGTCGGGGTTGCGGCGTACGACGTCGAGGGCCTGGGTGCCGATCGACCCGGTCGAGCCCAGGAGCACGACCTCGCGCTGCGTCACGGCGCCTCGTCCAGGGCGGCGAGCTGGCCGCAGGCACCGGCGATCTCGCGACCGCGGGTGTCACGCACGGTCGTGGTCACCCCACCGGCGCGCAGCCGGCGGACGAACTCGCGCTCGGCCGGCTTGGGGCTCGCATCCCACTCCGAACCCGGCGTGGGGTTGAGCGGGATCAGATTGACGTGCACGAGCTTGCCGGCGAGGCGCTTGGCCAGCAGGTCGGCACGGTGCGGCTGGTCGTTGACGTCGCGGATGAGGGCGTACTCGATCGAGAGCCGACGGCCGGTCACCCGGGTGTAGTCGAAGGCCGCCGACAGCACCTCCGCGACGGGCCAGCGGGTGTTGACCGGGACGAGGGTGTTGCGCAGCTCGTCGTCGGGGGCGTGCAGCGACAGCGCAAGGGTGACCTGCAGGCCCTCCTCGGTGAGCTTGCGGATGGCCGGCACGAGGCCGACGGTCGAGACGACGATGTTGCGCTGGCTCAGGCCGAGCCCGTGCGGTGCGGGTTCGACCATCCGCCGTACGGCGGCGACGACGCGGGCGTAGTTGGCCATGGGTTCGCCCATGCCCATGAAGACGACGTTGCTGACCCGGCCGCCGAGCTGGCGCTCGACCCGCTGGGAGGCCACGACCTGGTCGACGATCTCGGCGGTCGACAGGTTGCGGGTGAGGCCGGCCTGCCCCGTCGCGCAGAACGGGCAGGCCATCCCGCAGCCGGCCTGGCTGCTGACACACACGGTCGTGCGGTCGCGGTAGCGCATCAGGACGGACTCGACGAGCGTGCCGTCGTGGGCGCGCCACAGGGTCTTGCGGGTTGCTCCGTCGTCGCAATCGACCTCGCGGACCGTCGACAGCAGCGGGGGCAGCAGCGCAGTCGTGAGCCGCTCGCGCAGGGCCTCGGGCAGGTCAGTCATCGACGCTGCGTCGTGCCCGGCGAAGTAATGGCGGGTCAGCTGGTCGGCTCGAAAGCCCTTCTCCCCCAGGCTCTCGACGGCCTGGCGACGCCCGGCCTGGTCGAGGTCAGCCAGGTGTACGGGCGGCATCCCCCGCTTGGGGGCGTCGAAGACCAGCGGCAGGGAGGTACCCATCACAGGCCCATCAGGGCACGAACAGGCTCAGCAGCAGGAAGGCCACCGGCGCTGTCGGCAGCAGCGAGTCGAGGCGGTCCATCAGCCCGCCGTGACCGGGCAGCAGGGCACCCATGTCCTTGATGCCGATGTCTCGCTTGACCATCGACTCCCCCAAGTCACCCAGGGTGGCGCTCGCGACGATCGCGAGCCCGAACAGCGCTCCGAGCAGCGGCTCGGCGTCGAAGAGGGTGACGAAGAAGATCGCCCCGGCGATGCCGCCGAGCAGGACCGACCCGACGAGCCCCTCCCAGGACTTCTTCGGCGACACGCTCGGCGCCAGCGGGTGCTTGCCCCACAGCACCCCAAAGGCGTAGCCGCCGACGTCGCTGCACACGACGGTGGCGATGAAGGCGGTGACCCGCCGCGGCCCATCGGGGGGAACGGTCAGCAAGGCGGCGAACCCCAGCAGGAACGGCACGTAGACAGCGGTGAAGGTGCTGGCAGCGACGTCGCGCAGGTAGCCCTCGGCCGGGTCGGCGAGGCGCCACACGATGCACGCGAGCACGGTCATGACCAGCCCGACGAACAGCGCCTCCTGACCCTCGCGGTAGGCCAGCGCCACCATCGCCGCCCCGCCCAGGACGATCGGCGCGAGGGTCGGCTGGGCACCGAGCGTGCGCAGCGCCATCACCACCTCGCGGGTGCCCACCGCCATCGCGCCGACCACCACGACGACGAACACCCAGCGGTACGGCGAGTAGAGCGGCACCGTGATGAGGGCGCCGAGCGCCAGGCCGACCGCGATGGCCACCGGGAGGTTGCGCCCGGCACGGCCGGTGGTCGGGCTGGCCGGCTCTGGTGCGATGTCGATGGCCATCAGACCTCGAGCAGCTCGGCTTCCTTGTGCTTGAGCAGCTCGTCGACGACAGCGACGTACTGCGCGGTGACCCGCTCGAGCTCCTTCTCGGCGCGCGCGACGTCGTCCTCGCCCGTGTCGCCGTCCTTGACCATGCGGTCGAGCTCTTCCTTGGCCTTGCGGCGAATGTTGCGGATGGAGATCTTGGCGTCCTCAGCCTTGGCCTTCGCGACCTTGATGAGGTCCTTGCGACGCTCCTGCGACAGCTGTGGGAAGACGATCCGGATGATCGAGCCGTCGTTGGTGGGGTTGACGCCGAGGTCGCTGTTGCGGATCGCCGTCTCGATGGCCCCCAGCGAGCCCTTGTCGTAGGGCTGGACGATCGCCATCCGCGGTTCGGGTACGGCGAAGGAAGCCAGCTGGTTGACCGGGGTGATCGCGCCGTAGTAGTCGACGACGATCTTGTTGAACATCGCCGGCGTCGCGCGGCCGGTGCGGATCGAGCCGAAGTCGTCCTTGGCCACCGAACAGGCCTTGTCCATCTTCTCCTCGGCGTCGAGGAGCGTCTCGTCGATCACTGCTGTCCTTCCGCGCTGACCAGGGTGCCGATCTTCTCACCGCGCACGGCGCGCGCGATGTTGCCGTCCTCCATGAGGTTGAAGACGACGATCGGCAGGTTGTTGTCCATGCACAGGCTGAAGGCCGCGGCGTCGGCCACCTTGAGGTTGCGCGCGAGCACCTCGCGATAGCTGACCGCGTCGAACTTCACCGCGTCGGGGTGGGTGCGCGGGTCGGCGTCGTAGACCCCGTCGATGCCCTTGGCCATCAGCAGCGCGTTGCAGCCGATCTCCAGGGCCCGCTGAGCGGCGACGGTGTCGGTGGAGAAGAACGGCATGCCGGCACCGGCGCCGAAGATGACGACGCGGCCCTTCTGCAGGTGGCGGATGGCCTTGCGCGGGATGTAGGGCTCGGCGACCTGGCCCATGGCAATGGCGGTCTGCACCCGGGTCTCGACCCCGGCCTGCTCCAGCAGGTCCTGCAGGGCCAGGCAGTTCATGACGGTGCCGAGCATGCCCATGTAGTC
>JANPHZ010000006.1:0-5090 GCA_031424715.1 Frankiaceae bacterium | reverse complement strand
TACCACGCCTTGAGCTTCTCGGCGGTCTGCGGGTCAGCGACCTCGCTGTCGACCCGGGCCCGGATCGCCTCCATCGTCTCGAAGTCGGAGTCCTCGTACGCCGCCAGCATGTTGTCCAGCGTCATCTGATCCGGGGGCAGCGCGAAGATGCGCTCGCGGATGCGCCGGCCCAGCTCGGTCCAGCCGTCCTGGACCAGGTCGTGGTCGGCCCCGGCGCCGCTCTGGTTGGCGGTGAAGTTGTCGAGCCAGCGCTGCTGCCAGCCGGGGGTCGCCATCTCGGCGAACCAGTCCGGGTCGACGGGACCGTTGCCGCGGACATCGACCGAGGAGGGCGTGCGCTGCACCACGTAGAGCCGCGCGCAGGCGGTCGCCAGGTGCGGCACGGCCTGGACCGACGTCGCGCCGGTACCGATGATGGCGACCCGCTTGTCGGCCAGTCCGGTCAGCGGAGCCCCGAACGCATCGCCCCCGGTGTAGGCGTAGTCCCACCGGCTGGTGTGGAAGGAATGGCCTGCAAAATCGGGGATTCCTGGGATGCCAGGCAGCTTGGGGACGTGCAGCGGGCCGGTGCCCATGCCGACGAACCGAGCCCGGAAGGCGTCGCCGCGGTCGGTCTGTACCAGCCACCGTGAGGTCTCCTCCTCCCAGCGCAGGGACGTCACCCGGGTGTGGAAGAGCGCGTGCTCGTGCAGGCCGTAGTGCTGGCCGATGCGCTCGCAGTGCTCGAGGATCTCGGGCCCGTGCGCGTACTTCTCGGTCGGCATGTGCCCGGTCTCCTCCAGCAGGGGGAGGTAGACGAACGAGGAGGTGTCGCACTGCGCGCCGGGGTAGCGGTTCCAGTACCACGTGCCGCCGAAGCCTCCGCCCTTCTCGATGATCCGTACGTCGTTGACCCCGGCCTCCTTCAGCCGCGCCGCCGTGAGCAGGCCGGCGAACCCACCCCCGATGAAGGCGAAGGTGACCTCGTCGGTGACCGGCTCGCGAGGGGTCACTGGTGTGTAGGGGTCGGGCAGGTCGTCGCCGAGCCGCTGGTACTGCCCGTTGCCCTCGGCGCGCAGCCGCTTGGCCCGCTCCTCGGCGTACTTGCTCCGCAGGGCATCCCGGTCGATCACGGTCATCTGCGCTCCACCTCAGTCGGGTGCCGTCAACCTAGGGGCGCGGCGCCAAGGCCGCTGTGACAGGGTGTCCCGGCGCCGCGGGGCGCCCCGATCGGAGGCAGGCAGACATGCTCCCCACGACGCTCCCCACGACGATGGACGCGGCCCGGTTCGACGCGGCCAGCGGTCGACTGGACCTGCAGCAGGTCGCGGTGCCGACGCCCGCAGCGCACGAGGTCCTGGTGAAGGTGGAGGCCTGCGGCATCTGCCTGTCCGACGTGCACCTGATCGACGGCTCGCTGCCGGCGTCGTTGCCAGTCGTGACGCCGGGACACGAGGCCGCAGGGGTCATCGCGGCGGTCGGCGACAACGTCTCCCACTGGCAGCCGGGCATGCGGGTGGTCATGGCGGGCGGCAAGCCCTGCTCGACCTGCGCTGCGTGTGCCCGCGGCCGCTTCGAGCTCTGCCCCAACATCGCCGTGATGGGCTTCGGCTACGACGGCGCCTGGGCGCAGTACGTCGCCGTCCCCGCCATGGTGCTCACCGAGATCCCGGACTGGCTTCCCTTCCCGCAGGCCGCGATCCTGGCCGACGCCGTGAGCACGCCGTACGCCGCCCTGGTCAGCCGGGCCGCACTGGCACCCGGCGAGACCATCGGGCTGTGGGGCATCGGTGGGCTCGGGGTCCACGCCGTGCAGATCGCCAGGCTCGTCGGGGCCGGCCTCGTCGTCGCCATCGACCCGGTGCCGGAGGCCCGCGAGCGGGCCCTGCGCGTCGGCGCTGACCATGCCCTCGACCCCGCTGATCCCGAGCTCGCCCTGCGGTTGTTCGAGCTCACGGGCGGTCAGGGCCTCGACGTCGCGGTCGACCTGGTCGGCAGCAACGCCGTGCTGGCCCAGGCTGCGGGCAGCCTCGGCCGGGGAGGTCGGGTGCTCATGGTGGGCCTGTCGATGGACCCGATCGAGCTCGGCATGGGGGCGTTGTTCGGCTTCCAGGGGCACTCGCTCCTGGGGCACCTGGGCTACACCAAGGCCGACCTCGAGACGGTGGTGGACCTGGTGGCCCGCAAGCGCCTCGACGTGTCGGCCTCCATCAGCGCTCTGCTGCCCCTCGCCGACGTCGCGGCGGGCGTCGAGCAGCTGCGCTCCAAGCAGGGCAATCCGATCCGGCTCGTCATCACCCCCTGACGGGACGACCCCCGACAGGGGGCGGATTCGGCCGTATCCTCAGGCCACCGCTGCTTGCCACGAGCCGAGGTTCCACCACCCGAGGAGCTGCCCGCGTGACCACGATCGACCGACCGTCGACGCATGACTTCGACACCACCGTCCGGCCCCAGGACGACCTGTTCGGCCATGTCAACGGAGCCTGGACCGCCACGGTCCAGATCCCCGAGGACCGCGCCGTCTACGGCTCGTTCGACATCCTGCGCGACGAGGCCGAGGTCAACGTCCGGGCCATCATCGAGGAAGCCGCCGCGACGCCGTCGGAGGACGGCTCAGAGCAGCGCAAGATCGGCGACCTGTTCGCCAGCTTCATGGCGCAGGACGCCATCGAGGCCGCCGGCGTCACGCCGCTGCAGCCGCTGCTCGCGCAGGTCGACGCGGTCACCGACAAGGACGGGCTCGTCCGCCTCTTTGGTGAGCTCGCGCCGCAGGGCGTCGGCGGTCCGCTCGGCTTCGGCGTGACCGTCGACCGCGGCAACCCGAAGCGCTACCTCATGCACATGGTGCAGAGCGGCCTCGGCCTGCCGGATGAGTCCTACTACCGGCTCGAGGAGCACGCCGAGACCCTCGGCAAGTACGAAGCCTTCGTCAGCCGGTTGCTCGGCCTTGCCGGCCTCGGTGGCGACGCCGAGGCAGCCTCGATCGTCGCGCTGGAGAAGCGCATCGCCGCCGCCCACTGGGAGCGCACTGCCGTCCGCGACGCGGTCAAGACCTACAACCTCAAGACGGCCGCGGAGGTCACCGCGCTGATGCCGTCCGCCCCCCTGCTGTTCACCGCCGCGGGGGTCTCGGAGCCGGGCTGGTCCGAGGTCTGCGTCATGCAGCCCGACGTCATCGAGGCCGTGTCGGCCCTGCTCGACGAGGTCGACCTGGACACCTGGCGGCTCTACGCGCGCTGGAGTGTCCTGACCTCCTTCGCGCCCTACCTCACGCAGGAGATCGTCGAGGCCAACTTCGACTTCTTCGGGCGCACGCTCACCGGTGCCCCGATGCTGCGCGAGCGCTGGAAGCGCGGGGTCGCGTTCGTCCAGGGCGTGATGGGAGAGGCCGTCGGCAAGCTCTACGTCGAGCGGCACTACCCCGCGGCGGCCGAGGCCAAGATGGCCCAGCTGGTCGACAACCTGCTCGAGGCCTACAAGCTGCGGATCGCCGAGCTGGAGTGGATGGCCGAAGCCACCCGTGAGCGGGCGCTGGGCAAGCTGGCTGCGTTCCGTCCCAAGATCGGCAAGCCGGTGAAGTGGCGGGACTACTCCGCACTCGAGGTCAGCGCCGACGACCTCATTGGCAATGTCCTGCGGGCCAACGCCTTTGCCTTCGCCTACAACGTCGGCAAGCTCGACGGTCCCGTCGACCGCGACGAGTGGCACATGACGCCGCAGACGGTCAACGCCTACTACAACCCGCCGATGAACGAGATCGTCTTCCCGGCCGCGATCTTGCAGCCGCCGTTCTTCGACGCCGACATCGACGAGGCCTACAACTACGGCGCCATCGGGGCCGTGATCGGTCACGAGATCGGGCACGGCTTCGACGACCAGGGTTCGCGCTACGACGGCGACGGCACCCTGCGTGACTGGTGGACCGGCGAGGACCGCGAGCGCTTCGACCGCAAGGTCAAGGCCCTCATCGACCAGTACGACGTGCTGTCGCCCCGTGAGCTCGATGACAGCCACACCGTCAACGGCGCGCTCACCGTCGGCGAGAACATCGGTGACCTCGGCGGCGTGGCCGTCGCCCACCACGCCTACCGGCTGAGCCTCGGCGGGGCAGAGGCGCCCGTCATCAACGGTCTCACCGGTGACCAGCGGTTCTTCATCGGCTGGGCGCTGGCCTGGCGCGTCGTGTCCCGCGAGGAGGCCGCGATCCAGCGGCTGACCGTCGACCCGCACTCCCCGCCGGAGTTCCGCGCCAACGTCGTACGCAACGTCGACGCCTTCCACGAGGCGTTCGACACCCAGCCGGGTGACGGGCTCTGGCTCGACCCGCAGGACCGCATCAGCATCTGGTGACCTGACGACCATGTGACCTGATCATGACAAAGGACCCGGCCAATGGCCGGGTCCTTCGTCGTCGCTGGGGGCGGGTTGAGGCAGCGCGTCAGGCCGTGCTGGAGGTCGTGCTCGACGGGGTCGCCGTCGTCGCGTCGTCGCCCGGCAGGCCGCCGTGGCGACCACCGCGGTGACCCCCACCGGCATGGCCGACCCGGTCGACCTTGGCGGTGACCCGGGCCTTGAGGGTGCCCTTGAGCACGTCGGCCTGAGCCTGGGTCAGCGTGCCGTCAGTGACCGCCTGCGCGAGCCGCTCCTCGCCGGCCTTCACCAGGTTGTCGATGAGGGTCGCCTTGGCGATCCCCTTCGCCGCAGCGATCTGGGTGAGGGTCTTGCCGGCCTCGAGCTGGGTGTGCAGCTCGGCCTCGGTGATGCCGAGCACCTTGGCGACGGCGGTGTGGCCGATCGCGCCGCCGCCGTGGCGGCCTCCACCGTGACCACGGTGGGGCAGCGCGGTGTCGAGGGTGGTGGCCACCTTGTCGGCCTGGGCCTGGGTCAGCGTCTTGTCGGCCACCAGTCCCTTGAGGGCGTCCTTGATGGCCGCGAGGCGGCCCGAGACGGTGGTGCTCGAGGTGCTGTCGGCGGCCGACGCGAGGCCGGGACCGATCAGCAGTCCGCCGGTGAGGCCGAGGCCGCCGATCAGGGCGGCTGTGGCGATCTTGGTGCGCATGTCGTTCCTCCGTTGTCAGGGCCGCGGTCGGGCCGGTGAGAACACCGTG
>JANPHZ010000005.1:0-42047 GCA_031424715.1 Frankiaceae bacterium | reverse complement strand
AAGCGCCGCTCGGCCCTCGTACTCTCGGTCGCATGGCGGACGCGATCTTCGAGTCCCGTCGGCTGGCCGAGATCTACGACCCGCTCGACCCGGACCGCAGCGATCTCGAGGTGTATGTCGCGATGGTCGACGAGTTCAGGGCGCAACGGGTTCTTGATATCGGGTGCGGGACCGGAACCTTTGCCTGTCTGCTTGCTGCGCGTGGCGTCGACGTTGTCGCGGTGGATCCGGCCGCTGCGTCGCTGGACGTCGCGCGCGCCAAGCCAGGCGCGGAGCGGGTGCAGTGGTTGCACGGAGAAGTTGCCAGCGTGCCAGCCTCTCCGTTCGACGTCGCGTTCATGACGGCGAATGTCGCCCAGGTCTTCGTGGAGGACGACCACTGGGCGGCCACTCTGCGCGCGATCCGTGAGCGGCTTCGCCCAGGGGGGCGCCTGGTTTTCGAGACACGAGACCCGGCGCGTAAGGCTTGGCTGGAATGGAACCGCGCCATCTCGTACATCACGACGGACATCCCTGACGTTGGGGTCGTCGAATCCTGGGAGGATCTGGTCCGGGTCACCAACGGCGCCGTGTCGTTCCGATCGACCTGTGTGTTCGCATCGGATGGCGCCGTCCTGACTTCGGACTCCACGTTGCGGTTCCGAGAGCGCGACGAGGTGATTCGCTCGCTGAATGCCGCGGGTTTCGTGGTCGAGGAAGTACGTGATGCTCCGGATCGTCCTGGTCGCGAATTCGTCTTCGTTGCGACCCCGCGAACCCAGGCCTGAGCTCCCGGCCGCCTCGGCGCCAAGGGCTTCACACGAGCGCCGGTCGCAAGCCGAGCAGAAGCGCCCGCTCCGCGCGGTCATGGGCTCTTGCCCTGTACGTCACTAGGGTGCGGACATGTCTGAAGGCGAAGAGCGCCTGCTGCTCCGATACCGGTACCCCAACGGGCGGTTGCAGGCGGCCATGCCCATGTGGTCCGTCGCGGACGACACCGGCAGGCGATTGGGTTGGCTTCCGGTCGGCAGCGAGGTGTCGTACTGGGCAACGCCGGACGGTAAGGACCCGCGCACCGTTCCGCTGGACCGGCGCTTCACCGACGACTTGACGACGTCGACGCGGACCTGGAGCGGCACCGATGTTCTTCGGGTCTTCGTGCCTGACGAGCCGTACCAGGTAGCCCACTTCTTCATCGCTGGCGAGTTTGCAGGTTGGTATGTCAACTTTGAGAGCCCCGGCGAATGGTCCGGCGCGGTGGTCGAGAGCCGTGACTGGCACCTCGACCTGGCGATCTCGCCTGACGGCACTGCGAAGTGGAAGGACGAAGAAGAGGCGTCGGCAGCGTTGGAGCAGGGGCACCTGCAGGCAGATGAACTGGACCTAGCCCGCTCCACCGGTGACGCCATCATGGCGGACTTGCCCAGCTTCCTGCAGACAGTCGGCGACTGGCGAACCTTCCGGCCGCCATCGGAGTGGGGTCCGCTTTCGCTACCTGACGGATGGGATGACGGCGGCCGCTTGCACGTGCTGTAGGTACTCAGCTGCCGTCCAGAAGGCGCTCTGCACGTCCTGTCCCGCGTCGCCTACATGCCCGGGCTGCAGACGTGGCACCTACCTGCGGCTGCGGCTACTCCTGACGAGCAGCCCGCCCGCGACCACCGACACCAGTACCGCCGACAGCATGACAGCGAGCGCAGGTCGCGCAGCAAGTCGACAGGCGTTGTACTCGGCGTAGACGAAGTCGGGGTCGCTAGGGCCAGTCGGGTCGCCCAGCAGTCCTGTAAGCCAAGTTCCGGCAAGGCCGCAAGCACCGAAGTCGTCCGTTCGCACCGGAACCGCGAACGCGACAACCACCACCAGCGAGGCGACCAACAGCAACGCCTTGCACATCTGACGCCTTCTCACGGGAGCAGGGTTGCACGGGCGAGCACGAACGGGACTGCCCAGGGTTTAGTTGACTCCTTGCCTGTGAGACGGCGCATCAGAGCCGAGCGGCGACGCTCGCAACTTGCGCGTCGAACATCGTCAGGTCGAGAGGCTCGTTCGGGTCCTCTGGGAGCCGGTCAAGGAGTTCCCTGGCTTCCCACCAGGGCGTGAGAATCCCGCCAGTTACCGCCGTATAGGCCCGCCCAAACCGTCCGCCGAAACCCGGTGCTAAGACGTCCAGGTAGCCCGCCATTCGTGCGACGTCGGCTAGGGGGTTACCACGCGAGGCTGCGGGCCAGTCCAGGACGGCGCTGAGGCGCGAGCCTTTCCAGAGCGTGTTTCCAAGATGGAAGTCGCCATGCAAGAGCGCGTCGCCAGCTTGCTCCCTGGCCGCGTCCGCCTCAATCCCGGCGTCGAGGATCCGTTGCCATGATTCAGCAGCGCGTGTGCCAATTGGCACGCCGAGCGGGTGACGCCAGCACCATGGAGCGAAAGCGGGTAGCGCATCCGGCGCTGCAATGTCGTGAACTCTCGCGAGGACCTTCGCGAGAGCCAGCAGGTCAAGGGAGCCCAGTTCCTGCAGGGTCGGTTGCTCCCCCGGCATGAAGCTGAGTATGAGGGCCGGTACATCGCAATCCCTCCCGTGGTCGTCACGCGCGAGGACCAGCGGCACCGGGCACAACTTGCCCTCAAGGAGGACCAGCACCGTCGCCTCACGTGCGGCGCTGAACTCCAAGACGTCGTGCTGCCTATCGCTGGTCCAGCGACGCAACACAGCTATGCGCCCATCCGACAGCTGGAGCCGGTGGCAGGAAGAGGTCAGGCCGCCCGCCAACTGGGTGGTGGATGTGACTCGTCCATCCAGTACCCGCTCCGCCCACCGGATTGCCTTGTTAGGAAGCACGCCGCCGTAACCCGCCCGGCTGAGCCACAGATGCCACGGCCACAGCCTATTGACGACCGGAACCGCTGAGGAGGGCCGCTACTGCTGGTGGCGTCGAGGGGGTAGGCGATGCTCCCAACGAGGCCGTTCGTCTGGGGCCGCGCGCCGCCAGGCAGGGCCGAAGGTCCTGCCCCAAATCTCTGCCAGGCCGGCTAGGGGCCCCGAGGTCAAGGAGCGGCCGAAGGCCGACCGCGAAGCGGCGCGAAGCGTCCTTGAGGTCGGGGGGAGCCAGCCGTACGGTGCGTGGCCCCAGACCCCACGCCGACCACCCACCAGATCGCGATCCCAGAAGTTCAAAGCTCACCGGCACACCCGACGTTGACAACCCCGACTGCCTACACGCCGACGACGCTTGAACCCCGCCCGATCTCGCCCTCGCCCTCGCCCTCGGCATTCATCCGCACCCACGCCCGCCAACCACACATCGCCCTCACCGACGACCCTGCACCACGATCTGCCCTGCCCTGCCCTGCCCTGCCCTGCCCTTGCCTCCGTCCCTGTTGTTGATCTTGTCCTTGCCCCGTTCTTGATTTTCTGTTCTTGTTCTTGATCTTGATCCTGCTTCTTGGTTCCTATTGTTGATCTTGCTCAGCCCAGTTTTTTTCGACTGCTTTTCCGAGCCTCCGCTGCGCCCCCGATGTCCCCCTCGTTCTTCCTCTTGTCATGACGAGGGAGTGTGACCAGGTCGGGGGGTCGGGCTTGCCCCCCGACCTGGTCACACGACCGACCCAGCCACCCCAAAACCGCAGGTCAACGGGGGCGCAGCGGAGGCGACCAAGATCTTCCAGGGTCGCCCGTAGCCCCGCCCGACCCGTCTGGGGGCAACGGGCGACCCCACGGGCGACCCCACGGGCGACCCCGTCGGACCGCCGGTGAAGTTGTCGTGAGCATCTTGTGAGGTTGCGGTGAGGCTTGCGTAAACGCAGCGCTCCGCCTTCAACTTCAGTTGCTGTTAGCGACACCGGCGAGGTTCACGATGTCCATGGTCGGCTCCCAGACAAGGTCGGCTGCGGATCTGCCGGAGCGCTGCACTGCTTGGTCAACCACCCATGTCCCTACCCGGTAGGCGATCCATCGTCGACCGTCACTGTGCTGGAACTTCCACTCTCGGTAACGGTCGTCCATCGGCTGGGCGAAGAGCTCCCTTGCCCACTCTTCGATCTGGTCTTCGGCGTATTCGCCCCAGGGAGCGACGAACTCGCTGTTGGCGCGTTGGAAAGCGGTCGCGAGTCCTTCCATGATCGAGGCCTCGTACCAGTCGGTCGCGTAAATCGACGGGAACCGCTGAAGGCGTACGGCGTGGTGTGCCTCGTGCAGCAACATGTGGTGCAGGTGGGTCTGGGCAACTGACAGCACGCCACGCGACTGATCGACTGTCCAGTGGATCCGGGTCGGTGACGCGGTGAACCCGACCTCGCCGGTCACGTCGATGACTGCCGAGCCGGTCTCCACGACGAGGTGCACCTTCTCGGCCAACGCTGGCAAGAGTTCTCGTACGTGTGCCTCAGCGACCCGACCAAGCTCGTTGATCACCGTGCGCTCGTCGTCGGAGAAGACGTACTCCGCGGTGTCGAGAAGATGCACGTACAGCACGGGCGGACACTAACGAGGGCCGTGCTTTCAGTACAACGATTACTCGTCTCGCAGGGATGACGGGCGTGGGGCAAACGTGGGGCAAACGGCCTGACACGGGCTGGATCAGGTGCTACCCGGTGTACAGAAATCCCGCGTACACTGGGAAAATCACACTGGTTGAGGGCTGGTGGCAGGATTGTGATCCCGGTTGTCGCGGGTTCGAGCCCCGTCACTCACCCCATGACCAGGTTCGCCATATCGACGACGGGCGCATAGCCGAGGGCCGCGTAGATCTTGTTCGACGTCGGATTCGCCTGGTCGGTAAACAGGCAGACGCGAGTTCCACCCGCCTGGAGCCGGCGGGAGACCTCGGCGACCGCGCTACTGGCCCAACCGCGACCCCGTTGCGCCGGGGGTGTGTAGACCGGGCCGATCCTGGCTACCCCGAAGGCCGGCGGGTTCGTGCCCGTCATATGCACGGGCTGACCATCAGCGCCCACCCAGAGCCAGATCTGACTGGCACGGATTCTGCGCAGCATGTCCGCTGGGTCCGGAGCCTCATGCAGACTCGTCCCGCGAGCTCGCCCAGCCTGCTCGTCAGCGTCACTCATGAACGCCGCGAACCACTCGGTGGCCAGCCCCACATCGCTTTCAGTGGCCAGCCGGAGCTCGCCGGCTGTCGCCGCCGGCGGTACGAGATGCCCCAGCTCGTGCAGCCGCGTGTGATGACTGACCTCGACGCGACCCCCGACCAGCTGGACTAACTCCTGCGCGCACGTCTGTACGGCGGGCAGGGCTCCATTGATCGCGAGCACTTCCTCTCCTCGCGCGTAAAGGACACGAGCCAGAGCAACCGCTGCCTCGTCGGGCATCGGAAGCAGAAAGAGGGGATACGGCGCAGTTGTCGCTGTCCTCATCCCCACCCCCACGACGCTGCCAGCGGCATCCGTCACCACGAGCCACCAGTCCCGGTCGGCCGGACTGACCCCGTCGCGTTGCTGAGACAGCCTCCGATGGGCGATCCCGGCAACGACTGTGCTGACGACCGGGTCGGCTTCCAGGAAACCGCCGGCACTGGAGAGAAAGCTGGCTGCATCCGGGCAGAACTTCAGTCGCAGACCTGTCATGCACCCTCCTGAAGTCGTCGCGCTCACCGTTGCGGCGATTCACGAGGACGCGCGTGGCTGGACGAGCGCTTCCAGCGCCCACCGGCGCACGGCAACCGCATGGATCTTCGAAGCTCGTTGCACCGGTTGGGGTTACCGCAGGGCGTAGTTCTGCGTCGTCGTCTGGCCGGAAGTGACAGTCACCGACGCGGACTTGGACGTGCGGTTCGGGGCGGACGCCGTGCAGGTGTAACTGCCGGCCGCAACCGAGGCAATCGTGTAACGGCCATCAGTGCCGGTCGTGGCGCTGCCACCCGCACCGCAAGCAACCGTCGCACCGGAGATCACTGTCGGGTTCTTCCCCGAGGTGGTCACTGTCCCAGCGATCGTGCCGGTGCCGGTGGGGGGAGGCGGGGTGACCGTCCCGCCGCCGCTGGCGCCCAGGGCGTTGGCAAGGTTCACGACGCCGATGTTGTTGCATCCACCGGAGCCAAGGGCCGTGCTCTTCAACGTGCTCCGAGTCTGCGTAGCCGTCAGCCCCTTCTCCGACATGAGCATCGCCGCGACGCCGGAGACGTGCGGGGTCGCCATCGACGTACCGCTGATGACGCCATAGGAGTTGCCCGGGAAGGTCGACCAGATGTCTTCGCCGGGAGCCGCGATCTCGACGTCGTTGTTGCAGTTGCTGAAGCTCGATCGCTGGCCGGCTTGATCAATGGAGCCGACGGACATGACGTCGGGGTGGAAAGCCGGGTAGTTGGCGGTGGCGTCACCGTCATTGCCAGCCGCAGCGATCAAGAGCGTGCCGCGCGCCCAGGCCTGAGAGAGCACGCGATCGAGAGCGTCGTCCTTAGGGCCACCGATGCTCATGCTGATGATCGGCACGCCCTTCTTGGCGCTGAGGTAGTCGATACCGGCCACGATGTCGGCGTAGAAGCCGGTGCCGGCGCCGTTCAGCCCCTTGAAGATCGCGAGTGGGGCGTTCGGGGCCACGCCGGCGACGCCGACCCCGTTGTTGGTCAGGGCCGCCACGGTGCCCGCGACGTGTGTGCCGTGCAGGTTGTCATCGGAGCAGGTGCCCTCGACGACGATGCCTGTTGCTGCATTCGCCGTCGCGCAGACGACCGCACGGTTGAGCAGGTCCACGTGACTGCGGTCGATACCGGTGTCGAGAATGCCGGTCAAGGTCCCTCCGCTGGACTCGATGCCCGCAGGGAAGGCAGCCGCCCATCCCTCCGGTGCGTCCACGTCGGCATCGACAACACCTCGCACGAAGCTGCCGGTCACAGGCTGGGCGATGTTGTGCAGACCCCACTGGTCCTTGTACAAGGAGTCATTGCTCAGCAGTCCGACTTTGTGGTTGAAGTCGGTGTAGGCCACGTTGGGGTTGCGCTCGTAGCGAGCGGCGACCTGAACGGCGTCCTGCCCGTCGCGCAGCTTGACGACATCGAGGTTGAGATTGGCGATCGTGTTCTCGACGCGCGCGCCCTCTACGGCGTGCGCGGCCCGCCGCGCTTCGCCGGGGGTGCCGGGATCGAAAGCGATCAGCAACCGGGTTTCGTCGTAACTACCGGTGGGCCGTTCTGGACCGGCTTCGGCTCCCACACCGGCCAGCGCCGGCGTGGCGATCAGACCGAGGCAGAGCAGACCGAGGAGTGCACCGGTACGGCGTGACGACTGCATGCGGGAACTCCCAGCGTCGGAATCAGATAGTCCCCTTTGTACCCCCCAGGCACCCTGCGGGTGGGGTCGCGGTCGGTGCTGTCAGCGTCAACTGGAACACTCGCGAGCTGTTGGCTCGTCTGCTGTAGAACTCAGAACGACCACCTCCTTGGAGCCTGCAGAAGCTGACCGGAAGACGCGAGCTCCGCTCCGGCCATCGGACGACCAGACCTGGCACGACCGCGTAAGAATGACCGGCATGACGAGACTGCTAGATCGCCCCAACACCGCGCTGCTGGTCATCGACGTGCAGAAGGACGTCGTCACAGCCTCCGTCACCGCGGCGAGCCACGTCTCCTCCGCCTGACCTCCCACTAGCGTTGGCGGATGCGACCCGGCGAGCTCGCCCAGCGCCTGCGCGCGGTCCTTCCCACCGATGCAGTCCTCGACGACCGCGACCTCGTCCAGGCCTACCGGCACGACGAAGCGCAGCAGGTGGCCGGCGGGACACCTGCTGCTGTCGCTCTGCCTCGCAGCACCGAGGACGTGGTGGCGGCCCTGCGGATCAGCCACGAGCTGGGGGTTCCCGTCGTACCTCGAGGGGCCGGCACGGGACTGTCCGGTGGCGCGGCAGCGGTCGACGGGTGCCTCGTCGTCTGCACCACGCGCATGGCCCAGATCACCGAGATCAACGTCGCCGAGCAGTACGCCGTCGTGCAGCCGGGCGTCATCACCGCCGACCTCGACGCGGCGGCGGCGGCCGTCGGGCTCTGGTACCCACCCGACCCCTCGAGCTGGCGTGACTGCACCATCGGCGGCAACGTCGCGACCGACGCCGGTGGACTGTGCTGCGTCCGCTACGGGACGACCTCCGACCACGTGCTCGGGCTGGAGGTGGTGCTCGCCGACGGTCGGGTGCTGCGGACCGGTCGGCGTACGGCCAAGGGCGTCGCGGGCTACGACCTGACCCGGCTGGTCGTCGGCTCGGAGGGAACCCTGGGGGTGATCACCTCCGCGGTCCTCCGGCTCCGACCGCGACGCCCTGCGCCGGCCACCGTGATCGCGGTCTTCCCGACGCTGACCGCTGCCGGTGGGGCGGTGCTGGCACTGGTCGGTGCAGGTTTGACGATCTGCCTGCTCGAGATCATGGACCGCACGACGATTCGAGCCGTCGAGGACCTTGGGCAGATGGGCCTGGACACCGACGCGGCCGCCGTCCTGGTCGTGCAGACCGAACGACCCGACGACAGCGAAGACGTGCAGCGCCTTTGCCTGTCCCAGGACGCCGGCGAGGTCCACGCGACGGCTGACGCGGCGGAGTCCGAACTGCTCCTTCAGGCCCGGCGGCTGGCACTTCCGGCCCTGCAAAGCAAGGGATCAGTGCTGCTCGACGACGTGGCTGTCCCGCGGTCTGCCCTGCCGGCGCTCATCGAAGCCGTCGAGCGGGTTGCCCACGAGACGGGCCTGACCATCGGCACCTTCGGCCACGCCGGGGACGGCAACCTGCACCCGACCATCGTCTTCGACCGCGCCGACCCAGCTCAGCGCGCTGCCGCCCAAGTCGGCTTCGACGGCGTCGTCGCAGCCGCCCTCGAGCTCGGCGGGACCATCACGGGCGAGCACGGCGTCGGCCGGCTGAAGGTCGACTGGCTGACCCGAGAACTCGACGACGTCGCGCTGCAGGTCTCCCGCGACGTCAAGGCGGCCCTAGACCCCCGGGGCCTGATGAACCCCGGCGCGGTGCTGGGCGCCTGAAGATCAGCCGGCCTGGTAGCCGCCGTCGATGACGAGCGAGGAACCCGTGATGAAGGCGGCCTCCTCGGAGGCGAGGTAGAGCGCAGCCCGCGCGACCTCGTCAGCAGTCCCCAGCCGGCCGATCGGCTGACGGGCGACGAGGGCAGCGCGCGCGGCCACCGGGTCGTCCGCTTGGTCGAGCAGCCGGCCGACCCACGGCGAGTCGACCGTCCCTGGGCAGATGCAGTTGCAGCGCACCCCTGTTCCGGCGTACTGGATGGCGATCTGGCGGGTGAGCGCGACGACGGCGCCCTTGGACGCGCTGTAGGCCGCGCGGTCCTTGGCGCCGATGAGCGCCAGCACCGAGGCGGTGTTGACGATGGACCCGTCTCCGCGCTCGAGCATCCCCGGCAAGAAGGCCTGCGTCATGAGCAGGACGCTGCGCACGTTGACGGCGAAGACGTTGTCCCACTCCTGCGGCGAGCAGCTGAGGATGTCGGTGGTCGAGCCGATGCCGGCGTTGTTCATCAGTACGTCGACGCGGCCCACCGCCGAGGTCACCCGCTCCCCCAGGGCCTGCACCGCCTCAGGATCAGAGACATCCACGGCCTCGGGCAGGCAGCCCGGCGGCACCGTGTCGGCGCGCAGGTCCACGCCGACGACGCGCGCTCCGCGGGCGAGCAAGAGCTCGGCCATCGCCCTGCCGATGCCCGAACCCGCGCCGGTGACGACCGCCGTACGACCGGCGAAGTCGTCCTGTCCGCTCATGACCGCTCCATAGCGCTGACCCTATGAGGGTGTCCCTGCGTCAGCGGAGCGGCGCGGCCGTGCGCGCGCACTCCGCGGTGACGACGCGGATCCCTACCGACGCGGCCTGCGGGTCGTCGGCGCGCAACGCGATCGCCAGGCTGTCGGCGCCACCCGCCAGCGCGAACCACCGAGCCTGCGCGGCCGAGGCGTCGCGCGCCTGTCGGACGGCTCGGTCGACAACCTCCAGCACCTCCGGTACGCCGGCGTTGCGATCGATCAGGTCGGTGACCTGCTGCAGCGAGCGGCAGGCCTGCGCCGCCCTCGCCTGTCCCGCCTCGTCCCCGGTGGGGACCGCCCGGGGCTCCGCGCGGGTCGACAGCAGCGCAGCGATCAGGACCGTACCGAGAGCAACGCCTCCGACCAGTGCCCTCCGGCCTGGCCGACCCCTCACCCGGTCTCCGCGAGGCGGCGCCAGGACACCAGGCACAGCGACCCCACCACGAACGCGGCCAACAGGTACGGCGCCGAGATGCCTCCGATGCTGGCGACCACGCCACCGAGGGCCGACCCGACCGCCATCCCCCCGGCACTGAAGAGCATGTAGACGCCGCTGATCCGGCCGCGCAGGGCGTCGGGCACGACCCGCTGGCGCAGCGACATGGTGATCACGCCCCAGACGGTCGCGTGGACGCCGAAGACCAGCATCACCACCGCCGCGACGAGGGCCTGATGGGTCAGGCCCAGGGCCAGCTGGGTCGCCGCCTCGATGAGCAGACCGGCGCGAAGCAGGACGGCCGTGCCCCAGCGGCTCACCAGCCGGGGGACGAGCGTGGCGCCGAGGAGCCCTCCGACAGCCGACACCGACAGCAGGAAGCCGTAGCCCTGCGCCCCCAGGCCGAGCTGCTGGCGGGCGTAGAGCACGAACACCGCCATGGTCCCGCCGAAGGTGAGGTTCATGACGCAGATGCAGACGGCGACCAGACGCAGCAGTCGCTGCTGCCACAGCCAGGCAATGCCCTCGCGGATCTCGGCGCGCAGGCCGCCGCCCGCGTCGCGGTCCCCCGCAGGCAGGCGCAGGCGGCGCAGCAGGAGCATCGCGAGCAGGAAGGACAGCGCGTCGACGAGGAAGGGCACCGACGGCGTCAGCAGGAACAGCGCGGCGCCTAGGGGCGGGCCGACCAGGTGCGTGCCGAGGGTGTAGCCGCCGTACAGCCGGGCGTTGGCCCGTGGCAGGTCGGGGGCCGCGACCACGGCCGTGAGCACGGCGTCGCTGGCGCTGCGCGCCAGGATCTCTCCGGACCCGAGGGCGAACAGGCACAGGTAGATCACGGGCAGGGTTCCGACGCCGGTGAAGACAGCGACGCCGAGGCTGCCGGTCGCCACTGCCAGGAAGAGGTTGACCCCGACCAGCAGTCGCTTGCGGTCCCACCGGTCGACGTAGGCGCCGAAGACCAGGGAGAAGAGCAGCCAGGGCAGTTGCTGGGCGAAGGCCGCGCCGGCCACGAGCAGGGGCGACTCGGTGATCGAGGCGACCAGCAGGGGACCGGCCGCCAAGGCGATCCCGTCCCCCAGGGCAGAGATGGTCGAGGCCGCCAGCACGCGGGTGTAGTCGCGGCCGAGCGGGCGCACCTCGGAGGCGACAGGGGCAGTCATCCGGCCACGTTAAGGGCAACATCGTCCTCGTGTGGCGGGCTCTCCGTAGGCTGCCTGGGTGCCCCTACCTCGCCTGCGCCGCCAGTTGCTGGCGGTCGCCCTGGTGACGTCGGTCGCCGTGCCGGTGGGGCTGCTTGCCCAGGCCCGGGTCACCTCGGACCGCACACCTGCCGACCTGGCCGCTGGGTCCCCCTCGGTCGTGCCTACGCCGACGTGCACCCCCGCACCCCTGTCGACACGGGCCGCCCGGGTGCTGCTCGTCGGCCTCCCCGGCGTGACCAGCGCCGAGGACCCGCTGGCGCGCGAGGTCGTCGACCTCGGCGTGGGCGGGGTCTTCCTCGCCCAGGGCAGCTTCCAGACCGCGGAGCAGGTCACCGCGCTGACGACCGGCCTGCGGGCCAGGGCCGGCCGACCCTTCCTCGTCTCGACCGACGAGGAGTCCGGACGGGTGGCCGCTACCCGCCCCGTCCTGGGCAGCGGGCCCTCGCCGCGCCGGCTGGCCCGCCAACGCACGCCCGAGCAGGTGCGGACCTTCGCTGAAGACCTCGGCCGGCGGATCAAGGAGCTCGGGGTCGACCTCGACTTGGCGCCGGTCGTCGATCTCGACGACGGACCCGCCGGTGGCATCGTCGGCGACCGCTCCTTCGGAGCCCAAGCCGACACGGTCACCGACTTCGGCGGCGCCTTCGCGCGCGGGTTGGCCGCCGCCGGTGTGACGCCGACGATCAAGCACTTCCCCGGCCAGGGCCGGTCCTCGGGTGACACCCACAAGATCGCTTCGACGGTCACCGCCGACCTCGGCGCCCTGCAGGTGACCGACCTCGCGCCCTTCCAGCGGCTCATCGACGCGGGCGCCCCCGTCGTGATGCTCAACCACCTCGACTACACCGCGCTCGACCCGGGGCTGCCGGCCTCGCTCTCACCCAAGGCCTACGCCCTGCTGCGCACGATGGGCTTCCAGGGTGTGGCGATGACCGACAGCCTCGGCATGGGCGCGGTCAACCTGCGCTGGGACTTCCCCGAGGCCGCCGTACGAGCGATCTCTGCCGGTGCCGACGTCGCGCTCGCCACCGACGGCAAGCAGGCCCGCCGGATGCGCGACGCGCTGGTCGCCGCCGTCGGCAGTGGCCGGTTGCCGGAGGCCCGGCTCAACGAGGCCGCCGCGCGCGCCGCGGCCCTGGCCGGGGACGACCCGATGGCGCTCGCCTGCACCCCGGCGACCAAGCCTGCGTTCGGCTGACCACCCGCGCCGGGTGCAGACTGGACCGCAGCCGTACGACGAGGAGAACCTGTGACCGAGATGCTGGACCGCGAGGAGCCGATCCTCGACGACGAGCTCGTCGGAGCCGTGGCCCACGACGCGGCCGCGGACCCCTTCCCCGTCAAGGGGATGGACCACGTGCGGTTCTACGTCGGCAACGCCAAGCAGGCCGCGCACTGGTACTCCAGCGCCTTTGGCATGACCGTCGTCGCCTACCGCGGTCCAGAGACCGGCTCGCGCGACGCGGTCGAGTACGTCCTCACCTCCGGCAAGGCGCGCTTCGTCCTCACCGGTGAGGCCCATGCCGGCACGGCGATTGGCGAGCACGTACGCCGGCACGGCGACGGCGTCTACGACCTCGCGATGGAGGTGCCCGATGTTGACGCGGCCATCGCCTACGCGCGCAGCAAGGGCGCGAGGGTGCTCGTCGAGCCCCATGACGTGTCCGATGCCGAGGGCACCGTGCGGCTCGCGACGGTGGCGACGTACGGCGAGACCCGGCACACCCTGGTCGACCGCTCGCGCTACACCGGCACCTTCCTGCCGGGGTTCGAGGCCGCGAAGACCGCCTTCCAGGCCAAGCCCGCGCACCACCCCAAGCGCTACTTCCAAGCCATCGACCACTGCGTCGGCAACGTCGAGCTCGGCAAGATGGACGAGTGGGTCGGCTTCTACAACCGGGTCATGGGCTTCACCAACATGAAGGAGTTCATCGGCGACGACATCGCCACGGAGTACTCCTCACTGATGAGCAAGGTGGTCACCAACGGCAACCACCGCGTCAAGTTCCCGCTCAACGAGCCGTCGCTGGGCAAGCGCAAGAGCCAGATCGACGAGTACCTCGACTTCTACGACGGTCCCGGCGTGCAGCACATCGCCCTGGCCACGGGTGACATCGTCGCCAGCGTGCGCGCGATGAAGGAGCTCGGCGTCGAGTTCCTCGAGACCCCGGACTCCTACTACGACACGCTCACCGACCTGGTCGGCGAGGTGCGGGTGCCGCTCGAGACCCTGCGCGAGCTGAAGATCCAGGCCGACCGCGACGAGGACGGCTACCTGCTGCAGATCTTCACCAAGCCCGTGCAGGACCGGCCAACGGTGTTCTTCGAGCTGATCGAGCGACACGGCTCCCTCGGGTTCGGCAAGAACAACTTCAAGGCGCTCTTCGAGGCCATCGAGCGCGAGCAGGCCAAGCGCGGGAACTTGTAACCGGTGGCGCACTACCGCTCGGTCGGTGACGTTCCGCGCAAGCGGCACACCCAGCACCGGCGACCCGATGGCGGCCTCTACTACGAGGAGCTCATGGGCGAGGAGGGCTTCTCCTCCGACTCCACGCTGATCTACCACCGCGACATCCCGTCGGCGATCGTCGACGCCCGTCCGTGGCAGCTCCCTGACCAGTCACTGACACCCAACGCGCCACTGCTGCCGCGCCACCTGCGGTTGCACGCGCTCTTCGCGGACGACGCTCACCGTGGCTGCGACGCGGTGACCGGTCGACGACTGGTCCTGGGCAACGCCGAGGTCCGGATCTCCTATGCCGTCGCCGACACTGCCTCCCCGCTCTACCGCAACGCCGTCGGTGACGAGTGCGTCTACGTCGAGGCCGGGAGTGCGACGGTCGAGACACAGTTCGGTGCGCTCGAGGTCGCGCAGGGCGACTACGTCATCCTGCCCCGCGCGACCACCCACCGCTGGGTCCCGACCGGCGCCGAGCCGGTGCGGCTCTACGCGATCGAGGCAAGCGGCCACATCGCCCCGCCCAAGCGCTACCTGTCGAAGTACGGCCAGCTGCTCGAGCACGCGCCCTACTGCGAGCGCGACCTACGCGCACCGGGCGGGCTGACCCTGGGCGACGGCGAGGACGTCGAGGTGCTGGTCAAGCACCGCGGCGGCAGCGGCCTGGCCGGCACGGTCTACACCTATCCGCGGCACCCCTTCGACGTCGTCGGCTGGGACGGGTGTCTCTACCCCTACGCCTTCAACATCGCCGACTTCGAGCCCATCACCGGCCGCATCCACCAGCCGCCGCCGGTGCACCAGGTCTTCGAGGGCAGCGGCTTCGTCATCTGCAACTTCGTGCCGCGCAAGGTCGACTACCACCCGCTCTCGGTGCCGGTCCCCTACTACCACTCCAACGTCGACAGCGACGAGGTCATGTTCTACGTCGGCGGCAACTACGAGGCGCGCAAGGGCAGTGGGATCGGGCAGGGGTCGGTGAGCCTGCACCCGGGCGGTCACGCGCACGGTCCGCAGCCGGGGGCGGTCGAGCGCAGCCTGGGTGTCGAGTTCTTCGATGAGCTGGCCGTCATGGTCGACACCTTCCGGCCGCTCGACCTCGGTGAGGGCGCGCGGGCCAGCGAGGACCCCGCCTACCCCTGGTCCTGGTCGGGGCGCGGCCCCGGACGGTTGGGCTAGCCGACTTCAGGCCGCGCGCGCCAGCGTGCGCCTCGGCAGATGCGGCAAAGCCACCACCCGCACGCCGCGCCCGAGCCAGACTGCTGTGGTGTCCCCCACCTCGGACCGCGTCCTGTCCCTGCCGACGCAGCGCACCGCGCTCGCTCCGGCTGTCACCGCGGCGCTGGACGCCGTGCGGCCCGAGCGTCTCGTCTCGCTGCTGCAGGACCTGATCCAGGTCCCGAGCACCACCGGATCGCCGGCGGAGAGCGAGGCGCAGCACCTCGTGGCAGGCCGACTCGATGCCCTCGGTCTGGACACCGACCTGTGGTCACTCGACCTGGCGGCACTGACTGCCGATCCGCACTTCCCCGGGATCGAGGTCCCGCGCACGCAGTCCCACGGCCTGGTCGGAACGTGGCCAGGCAGCGACCCGGACGGCCCCACGGTCGTGCTCAACGGACACATCGACGTCGTACCTCCTGGTGACCTGTCGGCCTGGACGACCGATCCGTGGCGCGGCACGGTCCGCGCCGACCGGGTGCTCGGTCGGGGTGCGTGCGACATGAAGGGCGGCCTGGCCTGCCAGCTCATGGCGGTCCAGGTCCTGCGCGAGGCGGGCGCTCGGCTGCGCGGCACGGTCGCCGTGCACAGCGTGGGCGGAGAGGAGGACGGTGGGCTCGGCACCCTCGCTACGTTGCGCCGTGGCCACCGCGGTGACCTCGCGGTCGTGTGCGAGCCGACGGCGACCCGGCTCGTGACGGCGAACGCAGGGGCCTTGTCCTTCCGGCTCACGGTGCCGGGACGGTCGGTGCACGCCAGCGTCCGCACCGAAGGGGTCGACGCCATCGAGAAGTACCTGCTCCTGCACGAGGCCCTGCGCGAGCTCGAAGCCCGCCGCAACCGGGGTCCCGACCCGCTCATGGCGCACCTGCTCCTGCCTTACCCGCTGTCGGTCGGCAGGCTGCGCGCCGGCGAGTGGGCTAGCAGCGTTCCAGACCTGCTGGTCGCTGAGGGCAGGCTCGGCGTCGCACTCGACGAGCCGGTCGAGGCTGCCCGCGCAGCGCTGGAGGCCGCGGTGGCCGCGGTCTGCGCGGGCGACCCCTGGCTGAGCGCTCACCCGGTGCAGGTGGAGTGGTTCGGCGGGCAGTTCGCGAGCAGCCGGCTGCCGTCGGGAGCTGGGGTGGCCGAGCTCGTCGCCGCGGCGCACCACAAGATCACCGGCGCGCGTCCCTCCGTGCTGGGCGCCCCCTGGGGTTCGGACATCCGCCTGCTGCACGACGTGGGAGGCATCCCCGCGGTGCACTACGGCCCAGGCGACGTGCGGCTGGCGCACGCTGCGGACGAGAGCGTCCCGGTCGCGGAACTGGTGACCGTCACTCGCACGCTGGTGATGCTCGTCGCACAGGCGTGCGGAGTGGCCTCAGGTGGGTAGTGGGCGGTCAACCGCATCGACCTGAGGAGCAGTCATGAGCGAGCAGCCCGCCACCGACGCCGGCACCACCAAGCCCGCGGGCGAGGGTGTCAGCGACGCCGAGCTGGCCGAGCAGGTCGGCGAGCAGACCTCGAGCGACCTCAAGGCCGAAGACGTCTTCGAGCGCGAGAGCGGCGGCGCTGCCACCGACACAGAGGTGGCCAAGGCAGAGGCTGACGACCTGGCCTAGAGGCCGAGCCGTTTGGCGATCACCTCGAGCATGATCTCGTCGGTGCCGCCACCGATGCGCAGGATCCTGCTGTCGCGGTAGTGCATCTCGACCTCGCTCTCGCGCATGTAGCCAAGGCCACCGAAGAGCTGCACGGCCTCGTCCACCACGACGTCGCACGCAGCGCACGCGGTGTTCTTGGCCATCGACACCTCCAGCACGGCTGCGTCGATCGCCGCCCCCGTCAGCCAGGCCTCGTAGGCGGCCCGGGTGTAGGTGCGGGCGACGTCGGTCTGCCGGGCCATCTCGGCGATCTTGTGGCGAACCACCTGCCGGCTCACCAGTGGCCGACCGAACGTCTCGCGGTCGCGGACCCACTGGATCGTCAGGTCCAGGCAGCGCTGCGCGGTGGCGTAGGCGTGGACCGCGAGACCCAGCCGCTCGGACTGGAAGTTCTCCATGATCTGCACGAAGCCGGTGCCCTCGGCCCCGACAAGGTTGCCGACCGGCACGCGCACGTCGGTGAAGGACAGCTCGGCGGTGTCCGAGGCGCGCCAGCCCATCTTGTCCAGCGGCGCGGACACCTCGAACCCCGGCAGGCCCTTGTCGATCACCAGCAGGGAGATCCCGCCGTAGCCCTCCCCGCCCGTGCGCACTGCGGTCGTGACGAAGTCGGCGCGCACCCCGCTGGTGATGTAGGTCTTGGCACCGTTGACGACGTAGTGGTCACCGTCGCGGACGGCCGTCGTGCGCAGGTGCGCGACGTCGCTGCCACCTCCTGGCTCCGTGACTCCCAGGGCGCCGATGAGGTCACCGGCCAGGGTCGTCCGGACGTAGCGGTCGACGAGCTCCGGCGAGCCGTGCTTGGTGATGTGCGGGATGGCGATGCCGTGGGTGAAGAGCGAGGCGATGATGCCCCCGGACCCGCCGCCGTACATCACCTCCTCGGCGAGAATGGCCGCGTCGATCGCGTCGCCGCCCCCGCCGCCTACCTCGGTCGGGAACGAGACGCCCAGCAGGCCGGCCTCGGCGAAGGTCTTGTGCAGCGAGCGCGGCAGCATGCCTTCCCGCTCCCACTCCTGCACGTGGGGCGTGATCTCCTTCGCCACCACCTGTCGGCACAGCGCCCGCAGCGCCAGCCGCTCGTCGGTGGTCCAGCGATCGGTCATGCCACACTCCTGCCGGATCCGGGCGGGCCGGCGAAGGCCTGCGCGAGAGTGAGCCACTCGTGTGCCGCGTCGCCGCTGGCGATCAGGTCGGTGTCGTCGCGGTGCCTGCGCTGGGTGACGAGCAGGCAGAAGTCCAGCGCCGACCCGGTGACGGTGTTGGCGGCAGCGGCGTCGCCGTACTCCCAGGTCTGCCCGGACGGTGCGGTGAGGCGCACGAGCACGTCTTCCTGCGGCGGCGCGAGACCACGGTTGACGTAGGCGAAGCCTCGCGTGCGGTAGCCCAAGTGGCAGATGTGGCGCAGCCGGTCCGTCCCCGGCCGCTGTCGTCCCAGCCCGTCGACGACGTCCTGCCCGTGCGCCCAGTACTCCATCAACCGGGCCGTGGCGAAGGACGCCGGGCTCATCGGCGGGCCGTACCACGGCAGCTTGGTCCCGGGCGCCACCTCCGCGAACGCCGCGACCATCCGGTCGAAGCCCTCCTGCCACTGGGCCAGCAGGTCGGCCTTGCTCAACCCTGCGCGCACCGTGCGCTGCCCCGTCAAGAAGCCCGCGATGTCCGCGGCGATCGTCGGCAGCTTGGCGACGAAAGCCTCGGGGTCGGTGGCGGACAGCAGCGCCTCTTCGTCCGACCCGGCCAGGTGGCTCACCGCGTCGCGGACGTTCCAGCCCTCCGCAGGGGTCGGGCAGTCCAGGTCGGCGTCGGCGAGCAGGGCAGCCAGATCGGCTTGCTCGGCACGCAGGTCGTCGAACAGCGGCGCGTGGTCGGTGGCGATGGCCGGCTCCAGCGGGCTCGGTGGCGGGTGAACCGACGCTAACCTAGCCCCGTGCCCGTGACCGCAGCTCCTGCCCGGCGCGAGCTGCTGCTCGCCGCCGCCGCCGAGCTGTTCGCTGCGCACGGCTTCCACGACGTCGGGATCGACGACATCGGCAACGCCGCCGGGATCAGCGGCCCCGGGGTCTATCGGCACTTCGCCAGCAAGCAGGCGATCCTTGAAGCGCTGTGCGAGCGGGGTGTCGACATCATGCTCGCGGGCGTGCAGGGCATCTCGGCGCAGCACGACGACCCCGCCGAGGCCCTGCGCGCGATGGTCGAGCTGCACGTCGACTTCGCGGTCGCCCGGCGGGTACTCATCGGGGTGTGGGTCCGCGAGCAGCGTGCGCTCTCGCCCGAGGTCCGCCGGTCCCTTCGTCGTCGGCAGCGGGCCTATGAGCAGCCGTGGCGACAGGTGCTGGCCCGACTGCGCGACGACCTCGACGAGGGCGAGGTCGCGGTCGCGGTCACTGCCACGCTGACGATGCTTAACGCCACCGCGGTGGTCGACCCGACGGTTCCGGCCGAGCGCCTGCGCACCCTGCTGCGCCGGATGGCCTGGGCCGCGCTCGTCGTCCGCTAGGGAGCGACCGGCTCGGCTCCGCCACCGGCGCCGAGCGCCGCGGCGAAGTGCTCGAGCTTGACCTCGAGGAAGAGCGCCTTGGCGGTGAAGGTGACGGTGCCGTCCGGAGCCGTGCACGCGCAGGACAGCCAGAGCTTGCGCCCGTCCTGCGAGTCCATCCTGGCCCGGATGACATACGGCACGCCCGTGAGCACCGGCTTGAGGTAGTCGACCTCCAGGTGCCGGGTGACCCCCGCGATCCGTACGACGAAGAGCATGAACCCCAGCACGTCGTCGACGACGGTCGCTACCGCCCCGCCGTGCGCGATGCCCGGTGCACCGCTGTGGTGCTCGGCGAAGATGTGCTCGGCGACGACCTCATTGCCCTCACGCCGCACCTGCAGGTGGAAGCCGTGGGGGTTGTCGGGGCCGCAGCCGAGGCAGGTGGGCCAGTGCGGTGGCAGGTCGCCGGTGAACTCGTCGCGCGCGACCGAGGCGACGTAGGCCCGGACGTTCGCCGGGTCAGACACCGAGCGACCGGCCGATGATCTCCTTCATGATCTCGGTCGTCCCGCCGTAGATGGTCTGCACGCGCGAGTCGGTGAAAGCCCTCGCGACGGAGAACTCCGACATGTAGCCGTAGCCGCCGTGCAGCTGCACGCAGCGGTCGACGACCCGCTTCTGCATCTCGGTCGTCCACCACTTGGCCATCGCCGCGTCCTGCACGGTGAAGCGTCCGGCGTTGTGCTCGGTGACTGCCTTTTCGATGTAGACCTCAGCCAACTCGATCTCGGTCGCCATCTCGGCCAGCATGAAGCGGTTGTACTGGAACGAGCCGATGGCCCGGCCGAACGCCTTGCGCTCCTTGCAGTAGTCCAGGGTCAGGTCGAAGACCTTGCGGGCCGCGGCCACGGCGACGACGGCGATGGACAGTCGCTCCTGGGGCAGCGCGTTCATGAGGTGGATGAAGCCACCGTTGAGCTCACCGATGAGGTTGTCGGCGGGCACCCGCACGTCCTGGAAGAACAGCTCGGCGGTGTCCTGCGCGTGCATGCCCATCTTGTCGAGGTTCTTGCCGCGCTCGAAGCCGGGCATCCCACGCTCGACGGCAATGAGGCTGTAGCCGCGCGCCCCCGCCTCCGGGTCGGTCTGGCACACGACGATCACCAGGTCGCTGTTGATCCCGTTGGTGATGAACGTCTTCGAGCCGTTGATGACGAAGTCGGAGCCATCCCGGCGCGCGGAGGTCTTCACGCCCTGCAGGTCCGAGCCCGCTCCCGGCTCGCTCATGGCGATGGCCGTGATCATCTTGCCGCTGGTGAAGCGCGGCAGCCAGCGCTGCTTCTGCTCGTCCGTCGTGAGGTTGAGCAGGTAGGGCGCGACCACGTCGTTGTGCAACGTGAAGCCGATGCCGCTCGCCCCGGCCCGGGTCGTCTCCTCGCCGACGACGCAGTTGTAGCGGAAGTCCTTCACACCACCGCCGCCGTACTGCTCTGGGACATCCATGCCGAGCAGACCCTGCTTGCCGGCCTCGACCCACACCTCGCGGTCGACGATCCCGGCCTTCTCCCACTCGGCGTGGAACGGCTTCACATGCTTGTCGAAGAAGCCCCGCACCGCGTCGCGAAAGGCCTCGTGCTCTGCTTCGTACAGCGTTGACTTCATGCGCGCTACGTTAGCCGCCGTTCACAACCGGAGCGAGGGAGGTGGGTCCGTGCCCGTGCTGGCCGACCGGCTCGACCGCAGGGACCCGGCGTACGACGCCAACCGCGAGGCGATGCTGTCGCTGCTCGCCGACCTCGAGACGCATCTCGACGCGGCCCGCGGCGGCGGGGGTCCGAAGTACGTCGAACGGCACCGGGGCCGAGGCAAGCTCCTGCCCCGCGAGCGCATCGAGCTCCTCATCGACCGGGACAGCGCGTTTCTCGAGCTGTCGCCGTTGGCGGCGTACGGCAGCAGCTTTCCGGTGGGCGCCAGCACGGTCACCGGCATCGGCGTGATCGAGGGCGTCGAGTGCATGCTCATCGCCAACGACCCCACCGTGCGCGGCGGGGCGACCAACCCCATGACGGCTAAGAAGACCGGTCGGGCCATGGAGATCGCCCGCGAGAACCGGCTGCCGCTCGTCACGCTCGTCGAGTCCGGCGGCGCGGACCTCCCGACGCAGGCTGAGATCTTCATCCCCGGCGGCGGGATGTTCCGCAACCTCACGCAGTTCAGTGCGGCGCGCATCCCCACCATCGCGCTGGTGTTCGGCAACAGCACCGCCGGGGGCGCCTACGTGCCCGGCATGTGCGACCACGTGGTGATGGTCAAGGAGCGCGCCAAGGTGTTCCTGGGTGGACCGCCCCTGGTGAAGATGGCGACGGGTGAGGACAGCGACGACGAGTCACTCGGTGGCGCAGAGATGCACGCCCGGACCAGCGGTCTGGCCGACCACCTCGCCGAGGACGAGCTCGACGCGATCCGCATCGGTCGCTCCATCGTCGCGCGCCTCAACTGGCGCAAGGCCGGTCCCGGGCCGAGCCAGCCGGACGACCCGCCACTGCACGATGAGGACGAGCTGCTCGCCATCGCCAGCGCTGACCTGCGGGTGCCCTTCGACCCGCGCGACGTCCTCGCCCGCGTGGTGGACGGGTCGCGCTTCGACGAGTTCAAGCCGCTCTACGGCACGTCGCTCGTCACCGGCTGGGCCTCGATCCACGGCTACCCCGTCGGCATCCTGGCCAACGCCCGCGGGGTGCTCTTCAGCGAGGAGTCGGAGAAGGCCGCGCAGTTCATCCAGCTGGCCAACAGCGCCGACACGCCCTTGGTGTTCCTGCAGAACACCACCGGCTACATGGTCGGCAAGGAGTACGAGCAGAACGGGATCATCAAGGACGGCGCCAAGATGATCAACGCGGTGTCCAACAGCACCGTCCCGCACCTGACGCTGATCCTCGGGGCGTCCTACGGCGCCGGGCACTACGGCATGTGCGGACGGGCCTACGGGCCCCGCTTCCTGTTCTCCTGGCCCAACGCCAAGTCGGCGGTGATGGGACCCGCCCAGCTCGCGGGCGTGCTGTCGATCGTGAGCCGCCAGTCGGCCGAGGCCCGCGGCCTGCCCTACGACGAGGAGAAGGACGCGCAGATGCGCGAACTGGTCGAGGCGCAGATCGAGTCGGAGTCGTTGGCGCTCGCCAACTCGGGCCGGGTCTACGACGACGGCATCATCGACCCGCGCGACACCCGCACCGTGCTCGGACTGGCCCTGTCCGTCGTCCACACCACCGAGGTCCGCGGCGCCCGCGGCTTCGGTGTCTTCCGGATGTGATGTGGCAGCCGTGAGCCGTATCGGAAGCATTCTGGTGGCCAACCGCGGCGAGATCGCCCGTCGGGTCTTCCGTACCTGCCGCGACCTCGGGATCGCCACCGTCGCCGTCTTCTCCGACGCAGACGCCGATGCGCCGTTCGCCCACGAGGCCGACGGCGCCGTACGCCTGCCGGGGTCTGCCCCAGCGGACACCTACCTGCGCGGCGACCTGATCCTCGCGGCCGCAGCTCGCACCGGTGCCGACGCGATCCACCCCGGCTACGGGTTCCTGTCCGAGGACGCGTCCTTCGCTCGGGCCGTGATCGCGGCCGGGCTGACCTGGATCGGCCCGCCACCCGAGGCGGTCGAGGCGATGGGCTCCAAGCTCGCGGCGAAGGAGCTGATGGCAGCCGCCGGCGTGCCCGTGCTCGCCGGTGGCGAGGTCGACCCGATGACGGCGCTGTCGGTCGCCGAGCGGATCGGCTACCCGGTGCTGGTCAAGGCGTCGTACGGCGGTGGCGGCCGAGGCATGCGGATCGTGCGCACCGAGGCCGAGCTGGTCGAAGCCGTGCACGGGGCCCGCCGGGAGGCCGAAGCGGCCTTCGGCAACGGCACCGTCTTCCTCGAGCGCTACCTCGACCAGCCCAAGCACATCGAGGTGCAGGTGTTCGCCGACGACCACGACAACGTGGTCGCGCTGTTCGAGCGCGACTGCTCGCTGCAGCGCCGGCACCAGAAGGTCATCGAGGAGGCGCCCTCACCGGTCGTCGACGCCGCCCTGCGCCAGCGGCTTTGCGAGGCCTCGGTCGCGGCCGCTCGAGCGGTCAGTTACCGCGGAGCAGGCACCGTCGAGTTCGTCGTCAGCGCCGACGGCGAGCCCGCCTTCCTCGAGATGAACACTCGGCTGCAAGTCGAGCACCCCGTCACCGAGTTCATCACCGGGCTGGACCTGGTGGCGCTGCAGATCGCTGTGGCGCAGGGGGATCCGCTGCCCGCTGCCGCCCTCGAGCCGAGCATGACCGGACACGCCATCGAGGCCCGGCTCTACGCCGAGGACGTCCCCGCCGGCTACCTCCCGGCGACCGGCACCCTGGCGCGCTTCGACGTCCCCGACGGCGTGCGAGTCGACAGCGCGGTGGAGACCGGCTCGGTCATCGGCACGCACTACGACGCCATGCTGGCCAAGGTGATCGTGCACGCCGACACCCGTGCGGCGGCGAGCGCCCGGCTCGCGGAGGTCCTGCAGCGCAGCAGGATCCACGGCGTCACGACCAACCGCGATCTGCTCGTGCGGGTGCTGCGCTCGCCGGAGTGGCTCGCGGGCGAGGTCGACACCGGCTACCTCGACCGCGTTGACCCGGCCGAGATCGGCGCTCCGCTCCTGGCCGACCAGCGCATGCACGCGATCGCGGCAGCCCTGGCCGGGGCAGCAGCCCGGCGCGCAGCGGCGTCCACGCAGCCGGGACTGCCGAGCGGTTGGCGCAGCGTCCCGAGCGCCCTGCAGCGCACGTCGTACGGCGAGCTCGAGGTGGGCTATGCGTTCCGCCGCACCGGTTTGGTCGTCCAGGTCGGTGGCGAACCGGTCGACGTGCGGCTGTGGTCGGTCACCGCCGACAGGGTCGACCTGGAGGTCGACGGCGTACGACGACAGGTGGACGTCCACCAGGTCGGCGATACGGCCTACGTCGACAGCCCCCTCGGGTCCAGCGTCCTGGTCGAGACCCCGCGCTTCCCGGAGCCGGGCACGGGCGCGGCCGCCGGCTCGCTGGCCGCTCCGATGCCCGGCACGGTGGTCAGGGTCACGGCCGAGGTCGGAGCGGCCGTGCAAGCCGGTGACGTCCTGGTCGTCCTCGAGGCCATGAAGATGGAGCACCCGGTGCGTGCGGCGGTCGACGGGACCGTCACCGAGGTGCGCATCGAGTCGGGCAGTCAGGTCGAGGCCGGCGCCGTCCTGGTGGTTGTTGCCTGACTCCGCGCGAGGTTTCCAGCCTTCCCCCGTTGAAGGGGGTGAGGGCGGCACACCGGCCGCCCACGCACCCTCGGAGGCCCTCGTGGTTCGCAAGCTGCTCGCCGTTTCTGCCCTCGCTGTTGCCCTGACCGGGCTCACTGCAGCGCCCGCGATGGCCGCCTCGGCCTGCCTGACGACCAACGTCACGGTCAACGGCACCGCCGCCCCGACCAACGGCACCAACTGCGTGGCCCCGCCGGCCTAGTCGCCGACAGCGCCGAAGGCCCGACCTCCCTGTCCGGAGGTCGGGCCTTCTGGTACGCATGCCCCATCGGAGGAGCAACGTGACGGCCCTGCATCTCATCCAGGACGAACCGCTCGACTTCGAGGCTGCCGTCCTACGCCTGCGCCCCCGGTTGCAGCGCTTCGCCGCGCGCCGGCTCGGTGACCTGCACGAGGCCGAGGAGCTGGTGCAGGAGGCGCTGCTCCGTGCCTGCAGCCAGCGACTGGCGACGGAGGACGAGCTGGCCGCCTGGTGCCACGTGGTGACCAGCCGCCTCGTGCTCGACCGGTTGCGGGTCCGTGGCCGCACGGTCACCGTCTCCGAGGTCCCCGAGGGCGACCGTCGCCAGCGCGACACCGCCGATGTCGTGGTTGCCCGCGACGAGGCCCGCACCGCCTTGGACGCCCTCGACGCCCTCATCCCCCGGCAGGCCGCCGTGCTGTGGGCCCGCGAGGTCGAGGGCGCGTCGTACGACGAGATCGGCCTGCGCTTCGGGATGACCGAGCCGGCCGTGCGCTCGGTGTTGATGCGGGCCCGCAAGGCCCTGCGCCAGGAGTACGCCGCGCGCGGCGGCACCCTGCCGCACGCCGGGCTGGCCCTGCTCGCGCCCTGGGCCGGGCTGCACGGGCTCTCGGCGCTCGCCTCGCTGCACCGGGCGGCGACAAAGGGGTCGGCGCTGAGCGTCGCCGCGATCGGGGTCGCCGCTCTGGGCGGGCTGATGCTCCTGCCAGGCCAGCCGCCGACGTCCGATCCCGCACTGTCTCGCCCCACGCAGACCACCGCCGCGGAGGTCACCCAGGTGACCCAGCCCCGTGCGCTGCGGCCGGCCGGGACAGCGCTGGCTCAGGCCGTAGATCGCACCGCGGCGCCTCCCGCATCACCAGCCCGCAGCGCGTTGGCGCCGCTCGCGCGCACCTGCGGGGTGACCGCGGCGGGCGCCGGCGCTGGCGGGAGCGACTGCTCGCCGAAGGCCCGGACCTACCTCTACGTCCGCACGCCGGTCAACGCCGGCCCGGTCGGCGTACGCGAGGTCGGCGTACGCACCAATGACTACGACTGCGCTCGGTTCCCCACCAACCCCCTGCTGGCCTGCCGCACCGGAGAGACCCGATGACCCGCCGCCTCGCTGCCCTGCTGCTCGCCGTCCTCGCGCTCGGGGTGGCGAGTGCCGGACCTGCGTCCGCTGGCTCGGAGCCGACCACGCACGTCGTGTGCGTCGGGGGCAGCGCCGATCCGGACGGCCCCTTCGACGGCGTGTGCGTCTGGGCGCCCCTCCCCTTCTGAGCCGACGCTGGCCGCCCCGTACCGTGGGGGGGGTGAGCTCCTGGCGTCGTTGCGAGTCCTGCCGCAAGGTGAAGTCGGTCGAGGAGTACGACGGAGAAGCCACGACGTGCCGGGCCTGTCTGACGGCGCCGGAGAAGCCGGTCCGCAAGCGGGTCGCCCCGGTCAAGACGGTGTCCATGACGCCGACCGACCCGCCGGTGCGCCGAGGCCCGGTGACCGGGACGGTCGGCAGCGGTGATCTGGAGGCGCGCGAGCGGCGGGCCAAGCGGACGGCGTGGGAGCAGCTCGCCGAGGTGCACGCGCAGGAGTACGACGCGCTGCTGCAGGTCGCCCGACGGGCCGAGGGCCTGCGGACCTGACCGGCTAGTAGGCGGCGGGGCTCGGCTTGGTGTTGATGGTCTCGCTGGCGTCCTCGATGACGAGGGCACGCGAGGCGAGCAGGTCGCCGTACTCACGGCCGTGGTGTGCGCAGAAGAGCAGCTCACCCGCCGTGAGGACCGCGCGGACGAAGGCCTGCGCGCCACAGCGGTCGCAACGGTCTGCGGCCGTGAAGGTGTGCGGGGCGAGAGTGGTCGTGGTCATGGTCCCGTCCTCCTGCTCGTCGTGCGCCGGTGTTCCGGTGCTTGTGTATCGGCAGCGGACTGCCGGACAGGAGCGCCGTTTGAGCAGTCTCTGCCCCTCAGATGGACTGTCCTCACGCGACACGCTGGCGACGTGCGTCACGGACGCCCGACATGTCCGGTGCTGACCGATGTTGCGCGCGAAGTAACAGAGAGGCCGCTGCTATCGTCTGCGCTGCACGACCAGCGCCGCTAGCTCAGTTGGTTAGAGCAGCTGACTCTTAATCAGCGGGTCCGGGGTTCGAGTCCCTGGCGGCGCACCTCCTGACGCTGGCCTCTCTCCCGACCGGAGAGAGGCCAGCGTCGTTTCCGCCCGCCTCTGGCCCTGGTGATCTACGCCGAGCCCTTCACGGGGGCCACCGGGGCGTTGACGCGGACAGCCCGCCAGCCGCCGGGCCTAGCGACGGCGGCCCTGATGACCGCGGCGTGGGTGACGGGGACCAGCCGGCCCGGCCGGTCGTGCCACTGCTCGAGCATGTCCCGGACGCGGTCCAGCAGCGCGAGAAGGGACTCGCCGCCGTGGGCCGCGTAGGCGGGGTCGCTCCACCAGTGCGTCAGGTCGAGCTCGGCGAGCGGACGCCCGGGGGTCTCGCGGGAGACCGGTCCGTCGCCGCCGCCCTCCAGGGCGATGGCCCGGTCCAGAACCGGTTCGGTCAGCAGCAGGTGGAACAGCGAGGTCAGCAGGCCGGCGGCAGCACCGGCCAGCGCCCCGCGCATCAGCACGTTGCGCACGGCGGTCGCCCGCTCAGTGGCAGGGGGAGCCGAGCATGAGGCGGACGCTGACCCTCCTGCTCGTACGACACGGGCAGAGCGAGTGGAACGTTCACGGGCTGCTGCAGGGCCAGACGCCGCATGTACCACTGAGCGACCTCGGCCATGGCCAGGCCATCGCGGCCACACGAGCGCTTGCCCCGCTCAAGCCGGGAGCACTCATCTCCAGCGATCTCCTGCGGGCCACGCAGACCGCCGACCACTGCGCGCAGCACCTCGGTCTGGACTACGTGACCACCCCTGCGCGAGCACGGCTATGGAGTCCTGGAGGGCTGGGCCTCCCGTGACGCGGTGCGGGTCGTTCAGTGGTGGGACCAGGACTGGGCTGCGGACGGCGGGGAGAGCTTGACTCAGCTGCACGAGCGGGTCAGGACGTATCTGGCGGAGCTGTGTGCTGACCATGACTGTCAGCCGGCGATGACACCGGGGGGCCGGATGGGGGGTGCGGCGTTGAAGCCGCTGAAGCGGGTGGTCCCGTCCAGTTGAAGCCGCGTCGCCCCCGCCTGGACGGTCAGGGTCAACGCGACTGACACGACCCGGCCCGCGCTGTCCAGCCCGAGGGTGACCGGTGTCAGCCCGGTCGGTGCTGCGCCACCGGGGGCGAGCCTTGCCTTGCTCAGCGCCGCTGCGGACACCTTCCCGGTGAGCACCGAACCGGTCAGCCTCGGTGCCTGGAGATCGGACAGCAGAGGGAGCAGCGTCGCGATGGGGTCGACCGTGGGAAGCGCTTTCTTCAGGGCCTTCCACCCCGCTGGTGGGACCCGTAGGTAGGTCCGTCCACCGACCCGCACCACCTGCTGCGACGTCGCGCCACCGGTCAGCGTGTAAACCACCGAGCTGGGCCGGACAGCGCGGCCGACCAGCACCGTGCGCTGCTCACGCGGGCCACCGCGCAGAATCTGCTCGGACCGGAACGCGTACGAACGAAGCGCCTTGGACGCCGCAACAGCCCTGCTGATGGCCGCGACCGCCGCCGGATCGTCGAGCACCGGACTCGCCGAGGCAGCGGCAGAGCTCCTCGGAACGCCACGGTCGTTGCTGCTACCGGCACACCCCGCAGCGCCGACGAGGACGGCGCAGACCGCGGTGGCGGCACCGAAGCGCCGCCACCGGATCGTCATCAGCAAAGCCATCGAGAGAGCCCGCTCTTCTAGTCGTCGCTGGCGGAGCCGCTGTCCGAGTCAGCCCCGGTGTCGGTCTCGGTGTCGCTGTCGGAGCTGGTGGAGTCGGTGCCGGACTCGTCGTCCTCGTCTGCGTCGGGGGTCCCGGCGTCGTCGCTCTCGTCGCTGTCCGCAGCGTCCTCATCAGCGTCGCTGTCGTCGCTGTCGGTGTCGTCGCTGTCGCTGTTGTCGCTGTCGCTGTCGTCGCTGTCGCTGTCGTCGCTGTCGGTATCGGTGTCGTCACCCTCGCTGTCGCTGTCCTCGTCCGGCTCCTCGACCTCGACCTCATCGACGGTGGTGCCGCTCGTGCCCAGCTCCACCTCGACGATCCGCCCGTCCGCCAAGCTGAGGGTGAGCTCGTCACCCTCAGAGCTCACCGACGCGCCGACAGTGCTGGTGCTCGCCGACGTCACCGCACCGAGCGCGTCGACCGCGTAGGTCACCGCGATCGACGTCCCCGGCACGGTCAGGGTCAGCTGGAAGCTCCCGGGACTGTCACTCACCAGCGTGAAGGTCGGCTCGGTCCCGGCGGGACTGCTCGCTGCAGGGCTCGGGCTGGAGTCGGCGTACACGGCAGAAGCCGCGACCCCACTGGCACCCATCGCCAGCAGGAAGGCGACGCTCACGGTCAAAGCGGGGCGGACAGTGCGCTTGGGGCTCATGGGTACTCCATCACGTGAGGGGATCGGGACGTCGCCTACAGCGAGGTCATCGCTCTCGGGCCCAGAAGGGTTACGCGCTGTTACCGGGCGCTCACGGAAAAGGTCCAGGGTCTCGGTCAGCTGAGGACCTTGCCCAGGTGGTAGCCGCCGGCTGCGGCCAGCAGTCCTAGCGTCACGCTCAGCCCGATGTGCAGCGCAGCGAGGGCGAGCCGGTCAGTCCGGCCCAGGGTGAATGCTTCCCAGGCAAAGGCGGAGTACGTCGTCAACGCCCCCAGCTGCCTACCGCCTCGTGCCGACCGCGAGCAGGTACTCCTTCTCGAAGCGACACTGGTCAGCGGTCCCCAGGTTCCACGTGTCGCAGAACGCGTCCAGGGCCGCGTCGAACTCCTCCGCCCGCCCCTCCTTCGCCGCGTTGGCGCGTACGGCGATCGTCGGGCCGTAGTAGGCCTTGAAGTGCTCGCCGTAGTCACGGGCCCGCGGAAAGGCGGTGATCTCCAGGAGGTCCCGCTTCAGCGTGTGAAACTCCACCCGGTCTCCGAACAACCCCGTCAGGTGCTCCTCGCTCCCCCACAGCGGTGGCGGTTGCGCACCCGGCGGCGGCGCCGCGGCGAACGGCTTCATCGTCCGGAACAGGTCACCCAGCATCCCCTCCGGGGTCCAGCTCAGCAGTGCCACCGTGCCACCGGGCCGACAGACCCGGACCAGCTCGTCTGCTGCCGCCTGGTGGTGGGGCGCGAACATCACCCCGATGGCCGACATGACCACGTCGTACGAGCCGTCCTCGAACGGCAGGTGCTCCGCATCGGCCTCGACCCACTCGAGGTCGAGACCCTGCGCGTCCGCGCGGCGTGAGCCCGCCGCGAGCAGGTCGGGGGTCAGGTCGCTCGCGGTCACCCGTGCGCCGCGCTGCGCGGCCGGCACCGAAGCGTTCCCCGTGCCCGCGGCCACGTCGAGCACGCGCGCCCCCGCGACAATCCCCGCTCCCTCGACCAGACGCTGCCCGATCGGCAGCAAGAAGGTGTCCACCATCAACGGGTAGTCGCCGTTCCCCCACATCACCCGGTGCTTGGCCTTCAGCTCCCCGTCCGCTACGTCGATCGTCATGACCATCCCCCTCCCAGGGGCCGCCGGTGCGGCTGCCCACCCGTAACCTCCACCTGATACCTGCCAGAAGCAAGGGAGAGTCCCCATCGGAATCCGATCCCTTTTGCTCTGTACGACGCAGGACTGAGGTCTTAGGAGTGCGCGGCACGGGACCTTGTCCCCTGCCGTCGCGACCCCGACGAGCAGACCCTGACAGGACAGCACCGGACACCAGGTCGGGTGCTTCGATCAGGGAGCACACCATGAACCGAAAGACCTTCGACGCCCTCCTCACCGCAGGCGGTCTCGTCCTCGCGGTCGTCCTGCTCGTCGCGGGTGGACTCCTCACCTGGGGGTCCAACTTCGTCGGCAACGAGGTCCGCACGCAGCTCAGCCAGCAGAAGATCTTCATCCCGCCGGTCGGCCCGGCCCTCGCCGACCCGGCCATCAAGCCCTATCTGACCAAGTACGCCGGCCAGCAGATCGTCAACGGCGACCAGGCCAAGGCCTACGCCGACCACTTCATCAAGGTGCACGTCGCCACGCTGAGCGACAACCGCACCTACGCCGAGCTCGGCGGGGCCCAGAACGCCGTGAAGGCGCAGATCGCTGACGCCAAGGCAGCCGGGGCATCCACCACCGCTCTTGACGCGCAGTTGACGACCCTCAACCAGACCCGCGAGACGGTGTTCAAGGGCGAGACGCTGCGCGGCATGCTGCTCAACGCCTACGCCTTCGCCACGATGGGCAAGGTCGCCGGGATCGCCGCCATCGGCGCCTTCGCTGCCGCCGGCCTGATGTTCTTCCTCAGCATCCTGGGGATCTGGCACCTGCGTCGTACTGCTCCGCGAACTCCGCTGCACGTGCCCGGCTGGCACCCGGAGGCCAGCACCGTCTGACCTGACATCCACACACTTCCGGCCGGCGCGTTCTCGCGCCGGCCGGTTGCGGTGTCAGCCCTTCTTGGCGGAGATGCTTTCCGCCGTCCCGATCAGCAAGATGGCGGCGACCACAGCCAGGACGAAGCCCAAGACGTTGAGCTCGAAGATGCCGCCCGTGCCGAACAGCTGCGCGATGAGGCCGCCGATCACCGAGCCGACCAGGCCGAGTGCGAGCGTGGCCAGCAGACTCAGGTACTGCTTGCCCGGGGTCACGAGCCGCGCGAGGGCTCCGATGATGAGGCCGGCGAGGATGAAACCGATCATCTGACTGATCCTTTGATGAGCGGCCCGCGGGCCGAGCGGAGACGACGACACGATCATGCTCTCCTGCTCGGCGGAGGAGAAACCCGGTCGACCGGTCCTCGACCAGCAGCCAGACTGCTGGTCCGCCCCCGACCTGCAGGAGTTCCGCCATGACCGCGCCCGCGACCGATGCCGCTGCTCGCGGCACGCAGCGCCGGCGCGCTGCCCTGCGGCTCGCGCTGCGCAACTACCTGCGCGTGCTGAAGCGGCACCGGGGAGTGGCGATCCCAGCGTTGCTGCTGCCGGCCTTCGGCAACACGGCGCTTTTCTACGTGCCCCCTCTGGTGGTGGCCCGCGTTGCCGGGCAGCTGGCTGACGGGGCCGACCCCTCGATCAGCAACCTGTCCACGTACCTGCTCGTCTTCGTCGGTGCGCTCATCGTCGGCGAGGGCTGCTGGCGAATCGGGATCCACTGCCTCAACCGCACGGATGGCAGGGGCATCGAGGACCTCTACGTCGACGGCATGGACGCGCTGCTCGCCAAGGACGCGGCCTTCTTCCACGACAACTTCGCGGGCTCGCTGACCAAGCGGCTCGTCAGCTACGCCGCCCGGTTCGAGGAGTTCGTCGACACGCTGTCCTTCTCCGTCATCGCCAACGTCATCCCGTTGGCCTTTGCGTCGGTGGTGCTGTGGACCTACAGCCCCCTGCTGGTGGCCGTGCTGCTGGGGATGATCGTCGTGACGGCACTGGTCATCGCGCCGCTGGTCAACCGCCGTCAGGCTCTGGTCGACGCGCGCGAGGCCGTCTGGGCCAAGGTGTCGGGCAGCGTCGCTGACACCATCGGCAACATGGACGCCGTCCGCGCGTTCGGCGCCGAAAACCTCGAGGCCGACGGGCACCGCGAGCGGGTGGCCGAGCAGCGACGGCTCGCGATCCGCTCGTGGGACTACGCCAACCTGCGCATCGACATGATCACGGCGCCGCTGAGCATCCTCACCATGAGCCTCGGCCTGCTCATCGCCATCGGCATCGGCGCCGCCGGCGACGTCGAGACGGTCATCGTGACCTTCACCTTCTACGCACAGGCGACCCGGATCCTCTTCGAGTTCAACCAGACCTACCGCCGCTTCGAGAGCTGCCTCACCGACGCGGCGCAGTTTGCCGAGCTGCTGCTCGACGAGCCGGTCATCGTCGACCCGAGTGACCCCGACCCCCTGGCGCCGGTGGACAGCAGCGTGCGGTTCGAGCGGATCACGTTCGCCCACACGGGCGGAGCCCAGCTCTTCGCCGGGCTCGACATCGACGTCGCCAGCGGCGAGCGGGTCGGTCTGGTCGGCCGCTCCGGCGGCGGCAAGACCACCTTGACCAAGCTGATCCTGCGGATCACCGACGTCCAAGGCGGTCGGGTGCTCATCGGCGGCCAGGACGTCACGCGGCTGCGCCAGGCCGACCTGCGCAGCCTCATCGCCTACGTGCCGCAGGACCCGGCGATGTTCCACCGCTCCCTGCGCGACAACATCGCCTTCGGTCGACCCGGCGCGACCGACGACGAGGTCCGTGCGGCGGCGCAAGCGGCGCACGTGCTCGACTTCGTCGACGACTTGCCCGACGGCTTCGACACCCTCGTCGGCGAACGCGGCGTGAAGCTCTCCGGTGGCCAGCGCCAGCGGGTGGCGATCGCCCGTGCCGTGCTGCGCAACGCGCCGATCCTGGTGCTCGACGAGGCGACCAGCGCACTCGACTCCGAGAGCGAGGCGCTCATCCAGGAAGCGCTGTGGCGGCTGATGGCCGACCGTACGGCGCTCGTCGTCGCCCACCGCCTGAGCACGGTCGCCCGGATGGACCGGCTCATCGTGCTCGACCGCGGCCGGGTCGCCGAGACCGGATCACACGACGAGCTGCTTACCGCGGGTGGGCTGTACGCCGAGCTGTGGAGCCGGCAGTCCGGCGGCTTCCTGTCCGAGCCCGCTCAGGAGTCGGACGGTTCCACGGAGATGTCGGGGACCGAGTCGCGCGTCAGGGGTCCGGTCCCCGTCACGTGACGCGCGACGACGGCCGGGTCGACGAGCATTGCGGCGGGGACGCCCCACGCGTCGATGAGCCGCGCCGCGTGCGGGCGTAGCTCGCCGGAGAGCTCGGTGACCAGCGCGGGCAGGACCTTCGTGCGCGTGGCCGAGAGACGGCCGTGTTCGACGTACCAACCCCGGTCGCGTTCGAGCAGTCGCAGGCCGTGCAGCGCCACGACCGTCTGCAGCAGCTCGTGGGTCTCGCCGTCCGTGCTGTCGAGCAGGTCGGTGGCGCACTCGTGGGCGACCCGGTCGACGAACGCGCGTCCGGCGAGAAGCGCGTGGTCCTGCACCGCGTCGAACACCGAGAAGGCGTCCAGGCCCTCGTTGGCGCGCTTGCGCAGTCGGGCCAGCACGGAGGTCAGCAGGTGCTCCTCGCGCCAGGCGAGCAGCCCGAGCTGCACGTCGTGGTCGCGCAGGTCCTCGGCGGCATCCTGGCCCGGGAGCACCCCGGCGAGGCGCTGCAGCACCTGCCGCACACCGGTGCGCTCGAGCACCTGCTCGCCCGCCTGCTCGGCGATCATCCGCACCGTGTCGAGCAGGTCCATCGACTCGAGCTCACCGCGGAAGCCGACGAGCAGGTTCTTGGCGACGAGCTGCAGCAGCACGGTGTTGTCGCCCTCGAAGGTCGCGAAGATGTCGCTGTCGGCCTTGAGCGAGGGCAGTCGGTAGGCCGCGAGGTAGCCGGCACCGCCGCAGGCCTCACGAGCCTGCTGCACCGACTCGGTGGCGTGCCAGGTCGAGACCGCCTTGAGCCCCGCCGCGCGCGTCTCGAGCTCGCGCCGCTCGTCCTCGTCGGCCGGGCTGGCCAGGACCCGGGCGAGATCGGCGACGAGTCGCGACTGCGCCGCGTGCAGCACGTAGGTCGTCGCGACCAGGGGCAGTAGCCGGCGCTGGTGCGCCGTGTAGTCGAGCAGCAGCACCTCCTCCTCGCGACCCGGAGCGGAGAACTGCCGGCGGGTCAGCCCGTGCTGCACCGCGATGGTGAGCGCCACCTTGCTGACCGCGACGCCGGCCCCGGCGATGCTGACCCGTCCCTGGACGAGCGTGCCGAGCATGGTGAAGAAGCGGCGCGCGGGTGACTCGATGGTGCTGGCGTAGGTGCCGTCCGAGGCGACCTGGGCGAAGCGGTCGAGCAGGTTGCGCCGCGGGACCCGCACCTGGTCGAACATCAGCAGCCCGTTGTCGACCCCGTTCAGCCCCATCTTCAGGCCGTCTCCGACTGCCGTCACCCCCGGCAGCAGTGCGCCGTCCGCAGCGCGCAGTGGCACGACGACCGCGTGCACGCCGCGCTCCTCGCCCTGCGTCGTGAGCTGGCAGAACACGACGGCGGCGCGGCCGTCCCGTGCCGCGTTGCCGATCCAGTTCTTCGCGGCCGCCGGGTCGGGGGTGTGCACGACGATCTCGTCGGTTTCCGCGTCGTGCACCGCCGTCGTCCGCACGCCGGCCACGTCGCTGCCATGGGTGACCTCGCTCATCGCGAAGCAGCCGGGCAGGCTGAAGTCCAGCGCCGGCCGCAGGAACTCCTCGTGCTGTCGCTCGGTACCGAGCTGCAGGAGGGCGCCGGCGAACAGGCCGTACTGCACGCCGACCTTGACCAGCAGCGACAGGTCACCCATCGCCAGACCCTGGAAGCCGGTCACGAAGGAGGCGACGTCGTCCGAGCCGCCGAAGCGCTTCGGGAAGCCGGCGATGACCAGCGGGTCCCCGACCAGGGCCGCCATCTGGGCACTCACTCGGTCGCGCTGCTCGTACGCCGACAGACCCAGCGCCAGCGCGAAAGCCGGCTCGGACAATCGCTCCCGCACCTGGCGCCAGACCTGCGCGTGCGGGCCCTCGAGGGCCTGCGCCAGCGTGTCCACGTCGTCACCCATCCGGCAGCCCCTTGCTCAGTGGTGCGGTCCTGGGGCCAAGCCTGTCAGGTCGTCCCGGAGCACCGCGCGCCCGGTGCCGGTCACGTCCTCGCCGGTCGTTGTCACGATTGTGTGACGTTTCCCACCGCGACACGCCCTGCTTGTCCGTCGTTCATCGCGCAGACTGGAAGCCGAACCGCGCCGACCAGACGCCGAGTCCCGCCCCTGGTCCCTGACAGGCGCTCCCATGTCCCTGGGCGGGAACGGGGGAACCACCTCTCCACGGCCGGTCCGCAACCAGGACGGCCTCGGGGCTAAGCAGCCGGACCACCGGCTGCCGGGCACTCTCCGCCCGAGCCCGACAGCTCACCCCGCAGGCGCACGAGAGGTCTCGACCGTCATGCGCAACCCCAAGCGGGCTCGCCATGCCCTGCCCGCCCACCAGCCCAAGCACGCCCGTCCGTCCCAGGTGCCCGGCCGGGTGGCCGCCGCCTCGGCCGTCGGCGGTTTCCTGATCCCGCTGGCCGCCACCACCCCCGCCCACGCTGCCGAACCCACCACCGCTGCGGTGCGGGTCGCCGCTCCCGCCCGGCCCATTCCGCCGGGCCAGGCGCCGGTCACGGTGCGCCTGACCAGCGACGGTGAGTACGTCCGCAACGGCATCGTCGAGATCCAGATCCCCGAGGGTCGCGGCTGGCGCACGATCGCCAAGGCCGGCACCGACTCCGAGGGCCTGGGCCGCAGCTCGCTCACGGTCAAGCGCGACCAGCGCATCCGGGCCTACTACCGCGGATCCGCCTACCGCAGTACGGCCACCAGCCAGACCGACATCATCGACGTCGAGGAGTTCGGTCGGCGCATCGTCGACGAGGCGGCCCGGCACAACGGCAAGCCCTACGTCTACGGCGCCGTCGGCCCGAACTCCTTCGACTGCAGCGGCTTCACCCGCTACGTGTTCGCGCAGTTCGGGCGCAACCTCCCGCACAACGCGGCCGCCCAGCGCGACATGGCCCGCCCGATCGCCCGCGCCGACGTGCGCGTCGGAGACCTGGTCTTCATGGACTCCAACGGCCACGTCGGCATCTACGCCGGTAACGGCTACATGTGGGACGCGCCGCGCGCCGGCAAGAACGTCCAGCTGCGCCGGATCTACTCGTCCACCTACGCGGTCGGTCGCATCGCTTGACCTGCAGGTTCGGCCCGCCGAGCAGTGCTCAGGCGGGCCGAACCGGTATGGCGGGGCGTCCGAGGTGGAAGCCCTGACCCAGGTGCACGCCGATGCGGCGGAGCGCCTCGGCCTCTTGCGCGGTCTCGACCCCCTCGGCGATGAGGTCGACCTGCGTGTCGGCGCAGAACAGTCCCAAGCTCTTGACGAGAGCGCGCCGGATCGGGTCGCGGTCCAGCGCCGTGATGAGCTGCCGGTCGAGCTTCATCATGTCCGGACGCAGCTGCAGCACGTGACTCAGGCTGCTGTGACCGGCTCCGGTGTCATCGACAGACAGCCGCAGACCATGCGCGCGGTACGGCGCCATCACGGCAGCGAGCGCGCCGTAGTCGCTGACCTGCTCGTGCTCGGTCAGCTCGATGACCAGCCCGTGCAACCGCTGGGGATCCTCGGCGACGACCCGGTCCAGCCGGGCTCGCAGCGCTTTCGACATCAGCACGGCCGGCGAGAGGTTGACGGCCAAGAAGGTGTCCCGAGCCGTGACGTGCGCGAGGGCGGCGTCGAAAGCTGCTACCTCCAGCCGTTCCGACTGATCGGCCATGGCCGCTTCGTCGAACCACACGTCCGGCGTACGGCCGTCGGCGAAGCGGGCCAGCGCCTCAGCACCGACCGGCTGGCCGGTACGCAGGTCCACCACCGGCTGCAGGGCGACGCGTAGCCCGTCCGTGGCCAGCAGGTCATCCAGGCGGGCAGTCGCGGTCACCCGACCCGCGCTCTCTTTCTGCTGCCGGCCGAGCAGCTCGCCGACCTGCTCGGCGGCGAAGGCGAGCGCCGCCGCGGCCTGCTCGGTGATGTCCGGGCGCCGGGAGGCGGACAGGCAGCACAGGGTGCCGTACAGCGAACCGTCCGGCAGGTTCACCGGGACGCTGAGGTAGGCCCGGACGAGCCCGGCCCGCACCACGTCGATGTCGGCGCTCACCGGGTGCGTGGTCGCGTCGGTGATCACCGTTGGCAGGCGACCGGCCAGCACGTGCTGGCACAGCGAGATCGTCAGCGGGCGCTGGTCGCCGACGGCGATGGGCAACGGCACCGAGGTGTTGATGTGGGTGAAGGTCTGCTGGTCGTCGTCAAACCGGCTGACAAAGGCCGTCTCGAGGCCGAAGAGCTCGCGCACGCGGCTGAGCAGCCGTCCCACCGCCTGGGCCGGCGCCTCGTCGCGTTCGGCCTGCAGCGCGGCCGCCGTCAGCATCGAGCCGGCTCGGTGCGCGCGGGCACGCCCGTTGCGCGGAGCCGGGATGCTGCGCAGGCTCTGCCGGTGGCGCTTCTCGGCCAGCATCAGCTGGTCGGCGTCGCGGCAGGCGAGCGCCAGCCCACGGACCGGGTGGCGCATCGCGTAACCCAGGCTGGCGCTGACCCCGGCGTCGGTCAGCGCGCGACGCAGCTCCTGCGCGATGTGCGGGGCCTCCAGCGGCCCGAACCGGGTGAGCAGCACGGCGAACTCGTCACCCCCCGTGCGGGCGACGGCGTACGACGTCGGTGAGGGGGGAAGGCCCAGCTCGTCGCGCCGGAGCGAGCACAGGATGGCCGTGTCGGTGAGGGCCGAGGCAGCGCGCTGCAGGAGCGCGTCTCCGGCGTCGTGACCCTCACGGTCGTTGGTCGCCTTGAGCTCGTCGACGTCGATGACGAAGACGGTTGCCTGCTGGCCCTCGACCCGGCACCACCGGTCGGTCTCCTGCAGCACGCCCTGCCAGCCGCGCCGGTTGAGGGCGCCGGTCAGGGTGTCCGTCTGGGCCTGCGTGATGGCGGCCGTCTCCGCCGTACGCGCCTGCTGGGCCGTGAGCTCGCGGTCGAGCATGTGGGCCAGGACCAGCCCGAAGGTGCTGAGCAGGGCGTACTGGTCGTGCAGCACGGGTCCACGCGGCTTGACGCCAAAGGCGCACAGGGAGCCGAGCAGCTCGCCGTCGGCGTCGAACAGCGGTGTGCCGGCGTAGGCCCTGACCGGCAGGCCCGAGCGCTCGGCCAGCCGCCTGTAGACCGGTACGTCGCGCAGGTCAGGGGCGACCCGGGGTCCGGTGCCGTCCGCCATCGCCGAGCAGAGCGCGTCCGACCACGCGCCCAGCACGCCGGGCTGCAGCCCGAACAGCGGATCGAAGGCGTCGAGCACGACGTAGTCGTCGCCGACCCGCAGGCTCAGCAAGCACAGGTCCATGTCCAGCCGGTGCACGAGCAGCTGCAACACCCGCCGGGTCGCCTCGGCGGCGTCCTGCGAGAGAACGATGCCCGCTCCGGCACCACGGGGTTGCTCGCGGCAGGTGGACCTACCCGTCTGGTCAGCATCGATCACCCCCTCACTGTCGATCATGAAGTCGCTCAGCGGCATGGTCCTAAAGAGTCATCTTTCGGGACAGGTCGGTGTCACCCCTTCGGCCATTCAGCGGGCAGATCGCGCGACCGATGAGCACAACAGGGGGCGAAAGGAGTCCGATGTATCCGGATTGGGACGACCCGCTGCTCCCGCTGATGGCGGCCTACCACGCCGCGGTGGTCCGCAGCAGCGGGCTGCAGGCCAGGCTCCGGCACGAGGTCGGCGACCGCGACCTGCTGACCCGCAGCCTGGCCGCCGACGAACAGGTCATCGCGGCCCGCTCGGCGCTCTACCGGGCGCTGATGGACCTGGGCTGGACGCCGCCGCAGCGCATCGTCAGCGACCTTGACCACGACGCCGACCTGCTGCATCTGCACGGCTACTGAGCCGGCCGCCCTACCGAGCGGTCAGCGACAGGAACTCCTGGCGGGTCCGGGGGTCGTTGCGCAACGAGCCGTAGAGCGCGGAGGTGACCGTCTTCGCGCCGGTCGCCCGCACTCCCCGGATGCTCATGCACATGTGCTCGGCCTCGAGGACGACGCCGACACCGCGCGGCTGCACGTGGTCCTGCAACCACGTGGCCACCTGCTTGGTCAGCCGCTCCTGGACCTGCAGGCGGCGGGCGAACAGCTCGACGACGCGGGCCAGCTTGGAGAGCCCGAGGATCCGGTCACCGGGCATGTAGGCGACGTGCGCGACACCGACGAACGGCAACAGGTGGTGCTCACACAGCGACGAGAAGGGGATGTCGCGGGCAACGACCAGCTCGTCATAGCCCTCGTCGTTGGGGAAGGTCGTCAGGTCGAACGAGTGCGGCGCCAACAGCTCGGCGTAGGCCGCCGCCACCCGCTGGGGTGTCTGCGCGAGAGACTCGTTCGTCAGGTCCTGGCCGAGCGCGACCAGCAGGGCGCGCACGGCCTCGGCGGCGGCCGGCTGGTCGATGCTCATGCCGGTCAGCGTGCCACCCCCGGGCCGAGCGACGGGCGGCGGGCGTGAGCCAGCCCACAGGCGGGCGGCGGATTACTCGGCGATACTGGAGCCCTTGCTCTGCCACGTCTGCCCGGGAGGACAACAGTGGACCGGCCCCTTCGGGTTGCCGTCGTCGGCGCTGGTCCGGCCGGCGTCTACGTCGCCGACGTCCTGCACAAGTCGGGGACCGACGCGACCGTCGACCTGTTCGAGAAGCTGCCCGCCCCCTACGGCCTGATCCGCTACGGCGTCGCGCCCGACCACCCGCGGATCAAGGGCATCATCACCGCGTTGCGCCAGGTCATGAGCCGCGAGACGGTCCGGCTGTTCGGCAACGTGGAGTACGGCGTGGACATCACGCTCGAGGACCTCCAGCGCCACTACGACGCCGTCGTCTTCACCACCGGCGCCGAGAAGGACCGCGACCTCGACATCCCCGGCATCGACCTGCCCGGCAGCTTCGGCGGCGCGGACTTCGTCAGCTGGTTCGACGGCCACCCCGACGTGTCGCGCGAGTGGCCGCTCGAGGCCCGCAGCATCGCCGTCATCGGCGCCGGCAACGTCGGCCTCGACGTCGCGCGCATGTTGTCGAAGACCGCCGACGAGCTGCTCAAGACCGAGATCCCGGCTCACATCTACGACGGCCTCAAGGCCTCGCCCGTCGAGGAGGTCCACGTCTTCGCGCGCCGCGGCCCGGCGCAGGCGAAGTTCACCCCACTCGAGCTGCGCGAGCTCGACCACTCCCCCCACGTCGAGGTCCTGGTCAACCCCGAGGACATCGAGTACGACGACGGCTCCGTCGCCGCGATCAACTCCGACAACCAGACCAAGCTCGTCGTACGCGAGCTGGAGCGCTACGCCATGCGCACCGCCGAGCACGGCCTCGGCGAGCGACCGCGCAAACTGTGGCTGCACTTCTTCGAGAGCCCCGTCGAGGTCACCGGCGACGGCAAGGTCGAGGGTTTCCGCACCGAGCGCACCGAGCTCACCGGCGATGGCAACGTCCGCGGCACCGGGGTCGTCCGCGACTGGCCGGTCCAGGCCGTCTACCGCTGCGTGGGCTACCGCTCCAGCGAGCTGGTCGACCTGCCGTGGGACTCCAGCAACCACGTGGTCCCGCACGCCAAGGGCCGCGTCCTCGACATCAGCGGCGCGCACCTGCCGGGCCTCTACGTCAACGGCTGGGTCAAGCGCGGTCCGGTCGGCCTGATCGGCCACACCAAGGGCGACGCGATCGAGACCGTCGGCAGCCTGCTCGAGGATCTCGCCTCCCTGCCGACTGCCCCCGAGCCGCAGCTCGAGGCGGTCACGGAGTTCCTCGAGAGCCGCGGCGTCGTCTACACGACGTGGGAGGGCTGGGACCGCCTCGACGCCCACGAGAAGGAGCTCGGAGCGGCGTACGGCGAGCTGCCCGACGGCACCGTCCGCGAGCGGGTCAAGGTCGTCGACCGGCAGACGATGATCGACGTCTCGCGGGGGACGGCCTAGTCGCACCGGCCACGCGCCCCTAGGGTGCGCGGATGGAGCTCGCCCTCGACTGGTTCTCCGTCCGCTGCGTCTTCGCGGTGCCGTCCGCGGCGCCGACCTCCGGGGAAGGCGAGGACGCCGAGGCGATGACGTACGAGGAGCGGGTCACGCTGTGGCGGGCCTCGGGTTTCGACACCGCAATCGCGCTGGCCGAGCAGGAGGCGCGCGACTACGCCGACGACGTCGAGGCCCTCTACCTTGGCCTGGCCCAGGCCTACCGACTGGCCGAGGCCCCCGGCCACGGCAGCGAGGTCTTCTCTCTCATGCGCGACAGCGACCTCGACACCGAGGACTACCTCGACGCGTTCTTCGACACCGGCGAGGAGCGCCAGGGCGCCTGACCAGACGGTGACACACCCGGCAGAAGTGTCTGCAGGCCGACAGTTCGAGGCGGTGACCCGCCTTACCCTCGCCGCCGCAGTGCGGGCCGGGCCTGCTTGCCCGGGGACCCCCACCCACCGCCTGTTGCACGGGGGAACACATGACCAGAGGAAGAGCTGCGGTCGCCGTGACCGCGCTGCTGACCGGCCTCACCGCGGTGCCGGCCGCAGCCCAGCTCCAGCAAGGTCGAGCACCCGACGGCCCCGCCGCCGGCGCGCTCGCCGAAGCACGACGCCTACCCGGAGCCCTGGTCCGCT
>JANPHZ010000004.1:0-3654 GCA_031424715.1 Frankiaceae bacterium | reverse complement strand
GTGCGATGTCCGGCTGACCCGCGACGGGGTGCTGGTCTGCGTGCACGACCGGCGCGTCGACCGCACCTCCGACGGCAAAGGGGTCGTGTCGACGCTCGAGCTCGCCGAGCTGGCCGAGCTCGACTTCGCCTCGTGGAAGCGGCGGCAGGGCGACCCGCTGCTCGAGGCTGACTGGGAGGAACCTGACCTCGACCGCAACCGGGTGCTGACCCTGGAGCGCCTGCTGCAGCTCGCGATGGACCACCACCGGCCGGTGCAGCTGCACATCGAGACCAAGCACCCGACCCGTTACGGCGGTCTGGTCGAGCGGGCGCTCGTTGACCTGCTGGAGCGCTACGGCCTCGCCACGCCGCTCAACCGGTCCGCGTCCCGGGTGCTGGTGATGAGCTTCGCGCCGACGTCGCTGCGCCGCATCCACACGCATGCGCCGCTGCTGCCGACGGTGCTGCTGATGGAGCGGGTGCCGCTGCGCTACCGCGACGGGAGCCTGCCGCCGCGGGTGGCGATCGCCGGGCCGTCGATCGAGATCCTGCGGGCGCACCCGGGCTACGTCGAGCGGGTGCAGGCCGCGGGGCACCGGGTGCACGTGTGGACCGTCGATGAGCCGGCGGACATCGACCTCGTGCTGTCGCTCGGCGTCAACGCGGTGATCAGCAACCACCCCCGCCGAGTCCTGCGCAAGCTCGGTCGCGAGGTCGGTTAGATATGCGCGCAAGCCTTGCTGTCGAGTGCGCTTGCTATCGAGTGCACCGCGCGGTAGGACTGCGGCCGGTCTGCCTGGCCGCCGGTCAGTTGCTACGTCGAAGGGCACAAGGTGCGTCGAAAACTCTGGTGCAGATCAGCATGGCGACTGCCGATCGTCGCTGCCTTCCTCTTCGCCACGGCTACCTCAGCGATGCCGATGGCGACTGCGGAGGAGTGCCAGACCTTCACCTTGACCTGGAACCAGGGTGAGGCGAGGTATCAAGATCCGCCGCAACACTTTTTCGGCGTCACTGCCGATTACACCGTGTTTGAGATCAACGCGAAGGCCAACTACATCATCTGGGCGGGGGCGACGACCGCAGCCGGTCGGCAGAGCAACTACTCGACGCAGGAGACGTCGCAGGACGGAGCTGGCAAGTTGCTGTACGGCAGCCTGAAGTCTGGGACGTACGCCAAGGTGGAGGCGTTCCTCAGCTCCTGCAAGGACACCCCTGCGCCGCAGTCGGTCTCCCTGGCCCCTTATGCCATCACGGCCGGCCAGCCCGTGACGGTGACCTATCGCGGGGCAGCCAACACCACCCTGGACATCCTGGCGCGGACGCAGCCCGCGACCGAGTACAGCCGGATCGGGTCGGTCACGCTCGACGGCATCGGCATCGGCCGGTCCACGCACAAGCCCCACAAGAACACCCGCATCACTGCCCGTGCCAGCGACGGACAGCTGAGCGACGCCGCACCTGTCATCGGCGTCAGATCAGTGGCGTCGCTGAATGTCCGGCGTGTCTCGACCCGTACCTTCGCCTTTAGCGGCACTGTCTCGCCGGCCCTCAACAACCGCCTCGTCAACCTCTACCGCGACGGGATTCTCACTGCGCAGGGACGGACGAACAGCAGCGGTGTCTACTCCATCAGCAAGACGCTGCCGGCTGACAACTACACGTTCCACGCCGCGACGCCCGACGACACCTACAACCTGGGCGCCCTGAGCCGTTCCCTCGAGGTCCGGATCTACTAGCCCTGCCGCACGACCTCGATCTGATCGCTTGAAGGAGATCTGTGACCCGTCGAAGCCTGTGCCTCATCGCCGTAGCCGCGAGCCTGCTGATGACGGGGGGACTGCCCACAGCGGCGGCGGAGACGTGTACCGAGAAGACGTTCTCCTGGGACGAGGGTCAGTACAGCCGCCGGGATAACGACGTCTATGGATTTGGCATTGAACCCGAAGGGGACTTCTGGCAGATCATCGCCAACGGTTCCTACTTCATCGTCGGCGCCACGTCGCTGACGAGTGCGGGAGTCACCCGGTCCTACACCGCGGCGAATACGGAAGCCGGGCAAGGGAAGTACTTGGTGGATCGGGTCGACCCCAAGTTCGGTGAGCACAGGTACACACGTATCACCGGGACGCTGAATACCTGCCAGACAGCCACGCCATTGCCGCGTTCGGTGAAGCCGACGCCCGAGGTGATCGTTGCCGGGCAGACCGTTGCGGTGGCCTATCGGGGCGAGCCCAACACCACCTTGGACATCCTGGCGCGCACCCAGCCGGCGACGACGTACAGCAAGGTGGGCACGGTGCTGCTGGACGGAAGCGGCGTGGGGAGGTCAACGCACCGACCCAACCGGAACACCCGCATCACCGCCCGCAGAGCGGACGGACAACTGAGCGACACCGCGCCCCTCATCGGCGTCCAAGCGGTGGCGTCGCTGAACATCCGGCGCACAGCAACGCGTAGCTACACCTTCACCGGGACCGTATCGCCCCCGTTGGGCAACCGCCTCGTCAGTCTGTACGACTCCGGCCGCACCCGCTTGGCTCAGGCAAGGACCAACAGCAGCGGCGTCTATTCGATGTCGAAGACCTTCCCCGTCGACAATTTCACGACAGCCGACAGTTATTTCTTCGTCCGCACCCCGAGCGACTCTTACAACTACGGCGCGACGAGCCGAGTGATGGGCACCCGCATCTACTGACGGCTAGAGCGGGTCGCGCAGGATCGGGCAGGACATGCAGCGCGGGCCACCGCGGCCGCTGCCGAGCTCGCTGCCGGCGATCCGCACCACCTCGATGCCCGCCTTCTCGAGGCGGTCGTTGGTCTCGGTGTTGCGCTCGTACGCCACCACCAGTCCGGGTGCGAGCGCCAGCGTGTTGTTGCCGTCGTCCCACTGCTCGCGTTCGGCGGTCACCGGGTCCAGGCCGGTGTCGATGACCCGCAGCCGGTCGATGCCCATGGCCGCAGCGGCCGCCTCCAGGAACGGCCGCGCCGCACCGACCTGCAGCCCGTCGCCGTCGACCGTCACCGGGTGCGCGAGCAGCGTGTCCGCCACCGCCGGGAACATCACCACCGCGTCGCGGTCGACCATCGTGCAGACCGTGTCGAGGTGCATGGTCGCGCGCTCCTGCGCGATCGGAACGGCCAGCACCGTGTGCGCGACACCAGCGGAAAAAGCCCTGAGGGCAAAGGCCTCCACGCCCGCCGGTGTGGTCCGCTGGCCGACGCCGACCGCGAGCACCCCGGGGGCCATGACGAGCACGTCGCCGCCTTCGAACCACGCCTCGTCGCGGCTCCCGCCGTACAGCCAGGGGGTGTCGGCGAAGCGCGGGTGGTGGCGGTAGATCGCCCCGGTCAGCGCTGTCTCGCGCTGGCGCGCCGGCATCGACGGCGCCGTCACCGCCACCTGGTCACCGACCCAGACCGACGAGTCGCGGGTGAACAGCAGGTTGGGCAGCGGTCGTACGACGAACTCCCCGTCGTGCGAGAGCCGCGCGACCACGCCCTCTGGCCCGGTGCGCGGCAGCTCCTCGTGGGTCAGCCCGGCCGCGACGACGCCGGCGAGCTCGTCGCTCGGCAGGTCGGTCAGCATCTTGCTCAGGGTGCTCGCCAGGCTCGGCCCGACGACGGACGGCCGGACGACGGCAGCGATCACCTCGGTGCGGGCAGCCGGGTC
>JANPHZ010000003.1:0-2819 GCA_031424715.1 Frankiaceae bacterium | reverse complement strand
GCCCAGCGGGCTGACGGAGGCGCGCACGTCCCAGTCGCGCAGCCGGTGGACGTCGCGGACGAGCGCCTGCACGTGCGCCAGCAGCTGGTGCGCGAACAGCACCGGCTGGGCGTGCTGCAGGTGGGTGAGCCCCGGCGCGGGGGTGTCCAGGTGCCGCTCGGCCTGCTCGAGCAGGGCTTCCTCGAGACCGGCCAGTTGGCGCACGACCTCCCGGGCGTGGTCGCGCAGGTACATCCGCAGGTCGGTCGCGACCTGGTCGTTGCGCGACCGACCGGCGCGCAGCTTTCCGCCCAGGTGACCCAGCCGCTCGAGCAGCCCGCGCTCCAGCGCCGTGTGCACGTCCTCGTCCTCGATCGTGGGCCGGAAGGCGCCGGACGCCACGTCGTCGCGAAGCCCGTCGAGCGCCTCCAGCATCCGGGTCAGCTCGTCGCTGTCGAGCAGGCCGGCCCGGTGCAGGACCCGGGCGTGCGCCTTGGACGAGAGCAGGTCGTACGGCGCGAGACGCCAGTCGAAGTGGACGCTGACCGACAGCCTTGCCAGGGCCTCCGCCGGACCACCCTCGAAGCGGCCGCCCCACAGGCTGGTGCGCTCCGTGCTCATCGGGGCAGTCGGAGGTCGCGCTGGGCGGCGATCTTGCTCGGCAGGCCCCAGAGCTCGACGAAGCCCTTAGCGAGCGACTGGTCGAACGTGTCGCCCTCGTCGTACGTCGCCAAGGCGAAGTCGTAGAGCGAGGCCTCACTGCGGCGACCCGTGACCGTGCAGGTGCCGGCATGCAGGATCAGCCGCACCTCGCCGGAAACGTTGTGCGACGCCTCCTGCACGAAGGCGTCGAGCGCCCGCTTCAGCGGCGAGAACCACAGCCCGTCGTAGACGAGCTCGGACCAGCGCTGCTCGACCTGGCGCTTGTAGCGCGCGAGGTCGCGCTCGACCGTCAGGTTCTCCATCTCCTGGTGGGCGGTGATGAGGACCTGGGCGCCGGGCACCTCGTAGACCTCACGGCTCTTGATGCCGACGAGCCGGTCCTCGACCATGTCGAGCCGGCCGACACCTTGAGCGCCAGCGCGGGTGTTGAGCTCCTCGATGGCCTGGAGCATCGTCACCCGGCGGCCGTCGATGGCGACGGGGACACCGTGCTCGAAGGTCAGGACCAGCTCGTCCGGCGCAGGGCTCTTGGTGGGGTCGGAGGTGTAGTCGTAGACGTCCTCGATCGGTCCGTTCCAGGGGTCCTCGAGGAAGCCCGTCTCGACAGCCCGGCCCCACACGTTCTGGTCGACGGAGTAGGGAGACTTCTTGGTGACGTCGATCGGCAGGCCCTTGGCCTCGGCGAAGGCGATCGCCTTGTCTCGGGTCATGCCCGAGTCGCGGACCGGCGCCGACACCTTGAGGTCGGGGGCGAGGGCGCCGATGCCGACCTCGAACCGGACCTGGTCGTTGCCCTTGCCGGTGCACCCGTGGGCGATGGTGCTGGCGCCGTGGTCACGGGCGGCCTGAACCATGTGCCTCACGATGAGCGGCCGCGACAGGGCCGACACCAGGGGGTAGCGGCCCATGTAAAGCGCGTTGGCCTGCAGGGCAGGCAGGCAGTACTGCTCGGCGTACTCGTCCTTGGCATCGACGACCACGGCCTCAACGGCGCCGCAGTCGAGTGCTCGCTGCCGGATCACCTCGAGGTCCTCACCGCCCTGACCCACATCGGCGGCGACGGCGACCACCTCCATGCCGGTCTCCTCGGCGATCCAGCCGATGGCCACGGATGTGTCGAGGCCTCCTGAGTAAGCGAGGACGACGCGGTCAGTCACGAGGGTTCTCCTAGGGGTCGTCCCTCGGCCAGGCGCAGGAGGCGCGCAGCGAGGGCATCAGCCGGACCGGCCTTGGCGGGCGGCTGTCGGCACACGAGCAGGACGGTGTCGTCGCCGGCAACCGTGCCGGCGACCTCGGGCAGGCCGGCGCGGTCCAGTGCCGAGCCGAGCAGGTGAGCGCCGCCGGGTGGGGTCCGCAGGACGACCATGCCGCCGACCGCCTCGGCGCTGACCAGCAGTTCCTCGAGCAGCTTGGCCAGGCGCGCGTCGACGGCCGCTGCCGTGCCGCCGCGGGGCGAGCCCTCTGGCGGCAGGGCGTAGACGGCGCCGGACGGGCCCCTCACCTTGATGGCGCCGAGCTCGTCGAGGTCGCGTGACAGCGTGGCCTGGGTGACCTGCACCCCCGCGGCGCCGAGCAACCGGGCGAGCTCGGTCTGGCTGGGAACCTGACGCGCCTCGATGAGGGCGATGACCTTCGCTTGGCGAGCAGCCTTGGTCAGGGGGGCCACGAGCCGGTCCGGGGGCGGGGGACGTCGACGTCCAGGAGCGGGCACGGTCAGGACTGCCGCAACAGCCACGTCAGCAGGGCCTTCTGGGCGTGCAACCGGTTCTCGGCTTCATCCCAGACCGCCGACTGCGGACCATCGATCACGCTGGCGGCGATCTCCTCGCCGCGGTGGGCGGGCAGGCAGTGCAGGACCACCGCGTCCTTCGCAGCACGGCCCAGAGCCACCTCGTCGAGGGCATAGGGGCTCAGGTCGGCACGGCGCTGCTCCTCGCCGGCCATGCCCATGGAGACCCAGACGTCGGTGCACAGCACGTCGGCGCCCTCCGCGGCCTCGGCCGCGTCCGAGGTCACGACGACCTCGGTGCCGTAGCCCCGCGCTCGGCGTACGACATCGGGGTCGGGCAGGTAAGCGGCGGGGGCGCCGATGCGCACGTGCATTCCCGCCATGGCCGCGCCCAGAAGGTAGGAGTGGGCCATGTTGTTGGCGCCATCACCGAGGTAGGCGAGGGCGC
>JANPHZ010000002.1:0-9396 GCA_031424715.1 Frankiaceae bacterium | reverse complement strand
GCAATGCCACCGCGTCGTCGCAACGGTCCACCCTCGCGAGCAGCCGAGCGCAGCCGACCAGCAGCTCGTTGCTCTCCTCGCCCAGCTCGCGGGACAGGCGCAGCGCCACCTCGAAGCGGGCGCGCGCCTGCGCGACGTCCTCGAGATCGAGGGCGACGTCGGCGAGGCCGGCGAGCCAAGCGCTCTCGTGACTGGTGTTACCGAGCTCACGGGCGATGACCAGGGCCTGCTCGAACAGGTCCGTCGCCTGCTCGCTGTCGCCGAGGCGCTGAGCAGCCACGCCGAGGGAACCCAATAGCAGGCCCTCCTTGCGCTGGTCACCGCTCTGGCGAGCGATCTCCAGTGCCTGCGCGAGAGGCTCCTGCGCGACAGCGAACTCTCCGAGCTCCAAGGCCACGTCGCCCAGGCCACCGAAGGCGACGCCCTCGGCCGTGCGGTCACCCAGCTCGCGCAGCACGACCAGCGCCTCCTCGTAGCGCGACCGGGCAGCGGGCAGCTCGCCGAGGGCCTTGGCCACTCCGCCCAGACTGGTGAGCCAGAGTCCTTGGCTGCTGCGGTCACCCAGCTCGCGGGCGATCGTCAGCGCCTGCTCGTAGCAGGCCTGCGCCACGAGGAGGTCGTCCTGGTGCAGGGCGACCGCGCCGAGGTTGCTGACGGTCGCCGCTTCGACGAGGCGGTCCCCCAGCTCACGCGCGATCACCAGTGCCTCCTCGTAGCGGGCCCGGGCAGCGGTGAAGTCCCCCATGCTCCTGGCGAGCACGCCGAGGTTGCCGAGCCACAGGCCCTCGCTCCGGCGGTTGCCGAGCGCGCGCGCAATGCCCAGGGCCTCCTCGTAACGGGCTCGGGCGGCGGGAAGGTCACCCATGCTCCGGGCGACCGCGCCCAGGTTGCCGACGTAGGTGCTCTCGAGCCGGCGGTCGCCGAGCTCTCGGGCGACGCCGAGTGCCTCCTCGAACCGGTCCCGAGCCGCAGGGAGGTCCCGCAGGTTCAAGGCGACTGCGCCGAGGTTGCCGATGCAGTTGCCCTCGAGGCTGCGGTCACCCAGCTCCCGGGCGATGCCCAGCGCCGTCTCGAAGTGCGTCCGCGCCGCCGCAAAGTCCGCAAGACGTACGCCGATGACCCCGAGCCGGCGCAGGAGCTGGCCTTCGAAGCCGCGGTCGCGGTCGCGCCGATCCAGGTAAGCCAGGAAGTACTGGCGGGCCAGCTGCCAGTGGCCGCGCACGTCCCAGAACGAGGCCAGTGCGACGAGCAGTTCACCGTGCTCGGCCGGCCCCGCGCTCACGGCGAGGTGGTCCACGGCGGCGAGCAGGTTGGGGTGGTCGGCCGCCAACCGCTCCAGGGCCCCGGCCGTGTCTCCCTCCTGCGCGCAGTCGCGCGCCAGTGCCGCGTAGAACGCCGCGTGCCGGTGCGCCAGGCGCGCCGACCCGGTGGGGTCAGCGCTGTCGGCGAGCTGCGCGGTGGCGTAGGCCCGGATGGTCTCGAGCAGGTGGTAGCGCGGGGGCTCCGCCGCGGGCTCGAACTCGACGAGCGACTGCGCGACCAGGTGCTCCACACCCGGCTCGACCGGCAGGGCCACTGCGGGGTCGCCGGCCCGGTCCGCATCGCGATCGCTGATCTCGCCGTCCAGAACGACGGCGGCTGCGTCGAGGGTGAAGCCACCCCGGAAGACCGACAGGGCTCGAAAGACCCGCTGGTCGTCCGGGTGCAGCAGGCGATGGCTCCAATCCAAGGTCGCCCGCAACGTGCGCTGACGGTCCGCGCCGCCGCGGCGGCCCGACTCCAGCGCCCCAAGGGCGTCATCGAGGCGCTGGTGCAGCTGGCTGACGCTCATCGTCGACAGCCGCGCCGCCGCCAGCTCGAGCGCGAGCGGGATGCCGTCGAGCCGGCTGCACACCGACGCGATCAGCGCGCTGTTGGCCTCGGTCAGCGTGAGGCCGCGGCGGGCCTGCGCGGCGCGGGCCATGAACAGCTCGACCGCGCCGTAGCCGGCGACGTCCGGGTCACCGGGCCCGGGCAGGTCAAGCGGCCCCAGCCGGAACACCTCCTCGCCGGCCATCCCGAGGTGCTCACGGCTGGTGGCGAGGACCCGGACCGTGGACGACCCGACCAGCAGGTCCTCGACCAGCTGCACGCAGCCGTCCAGGACGTGCTCGCAGTTGTCCAAGATGATCAGTCCCGGAGCATCCGCCAAGCGCTGGGAGATCACCTGCGCCGCGGTCCGGCCGGGCTTGTCAATCAGACCCAGCGCGGACTTCACCTGCTCCGCCACCGCCGCGGCGCTGTTCGTGCTGGCCAGCGACACCAGCCACACGCCTGCGGGATAGCGATCGGCCACCCGCAGGCCGACCTCGCTCGCCAGCCGGGTCTTGCCCACTCCACCGGGCCCGACGATCGTGACCAGCTGGGCGATCTCCGTGCGCTTGACCAGCTCCTCGAGGATGTCGGAACGGCCGACGAAGGACGTCCGAGCCGGCGCCAGGTTGTGCACCGCTGCGGACGCCACCCGCGGGGGTGGGAAGCTGCGCTCCAGGTCCGTGTGCAGCACCTGGAACAGGTGCTGCGGGCCGTCGAAGTCCCGTAGATGAAAGGCCCCGAGGTCGAGCAGCCCCGTTCCGGCGGGCAGGGCATGACCTACCGCTGCGACCATCGCCGCGGACACGATGACCTGACCCCCGTGTGCGGCCGGCACCACCCGCGCGGCCTGGTGCACTCCGAGCCCGACGTAGTCGCCACCGTCCCGGCGTACCTCGCCCAGGTGGATCCCCATCCGCACCCGAACGACGCCCTCCACCGGCCAGGGCTCGGCGGCCAGGGAGCGCTGGGCCCGCACGCACGCCGTCACGGCGTCGACAGGTCGTTCGAAGAGGGCGAAGAACCCGTCACCCTCGCTGCCGGCCTCGATCCCGGCGCACGACAGCATCGCCTCGCGGACCAGCGCCCGGTGGCGCAGCAGCACCGGACCGTAGCGGTCCCCGAGCACCCGCAGCAGGCCGGTCGAGCCCACGATGTCGGTAAATACCACAGCCAACGAGGGCTCGACCGACACGGGACTCACGACGCGACCTCACCCTCGACACCGCACCCGGCACGGACGCAGCCAAAGTGGGGCACATCGCTCCCGGGCGGTGCGAACATAACGGACCCACGCGCTCCGGGCTACCGCCTTCCGGCGCGGCCGATAGCCTGGCGCGATGCCCCTCGCCCTCGGCCCGGACTTCCTGTCACCGGACGCCCTTGTCGGAGCAGGGCTGCTCGCGCTGCTGGCCGTGGTGTTCGTCGAGAGCGGCCTGCTCATCGGCTTCTTCCTGCCGGGCGACTCGCTGCTGTTCACCGCCGGGTTGCTCATCAACACCCAGGACGTCCTGCCGCTGTGGCTGGTCCTGCTCACGGTGCCGATCGCCGCCATCGCCGGTGACCAGGTCGGCTACCTGATCGGCCGGAAGGCCGGCCCGCGGATCTTCAGCAGGCCGGACTCCCGCTTCTTCCAGCAGGAGTACGTCGACAAGGCCTACGCGTTCTTCGAGAAGTACGGCGCGCGCACCATCGTCATCGCCCGCTTCGTGCCCATCGTGCGCACCTTCGCCCCGGTCGTCGCCGGGGTCTCCCGGATGCGCTACCGGACGTTCGTCACCTACAACATCATCGGCGGGATCCTCTGGGGCGCGGGCGTGACCCTGCTCGGCTACTTCCTCGGAGAGATCGAGTTCGTCGCCGACAACATCGAGCCGATCATCTTCCTCATCATCGGCTTGTCGATCCTGCCGATCATCGTCGAGGTGCTGCGGGCCCGGCGCCAGCAGCGCACCGGCCCACCGCCCGCGGTCCGCGACCTCACCGGCGACATCCCGCAGGACTAGGCGAGCCCCAGGTCGGCCAGACCGTAGGCGAAGCGGTAGGGCACGCCCTCCGCCTCGATCTTCGCGGCCGCACCGGTGTCGCGGTCGGCGATGACCACGACCGCCACCGGGATCGCACCGGCCTCTCGGACCGCCTGCAGCGCGGCGAGCGGGGATCCTCCGGTGGTCGAGGTGTCCTCGAGCACCAGCACCCGGCGGCCGGCGATGTCCGGTCCCTCGATCTGGCGCTGCAGCCCGTGCGCCTTGGCCGCCTTTCGCACGACGAAGGCGTCCAGCTCGCGACCCTGCGCGGCCGCGGCGTGCAGCATCGCGGTCGCGACCGGATCGGCCCCCATCGTCAGGCCACCGACGGCGTCGTACTCCAGGTCGTGGGTCAGGTCGAGCAGCACCCGGCCGACGAGCGGCGCGGCCTTGCCGGACAGGGTCACCCGGCGCAGGTCGACGTAGTAGTCGGCCTCGCGCCCCGAGGACAGGGTGACCGTGCCGTGCACCACGGCGAGGTCCTTGACGAGAGCGAGCAGGTCTTCGCGATCGGTCACGACCACGACCCTAGTCAGCCAGCGCGCCGGCCCGACCGGCCACCTGCAGTCGCTGCAGGGTCCGCTCGATGTTGCGCTGCAGATCGGCCTCGCGGTCGAGCACTCCGAGCGCCAGCGCGGTCACGACCCGGTAGGCCACGTTGCCGCGCCGGACGATCTCGCAGGTCTCGGTGACCATCGTGCCGCCGGTCGCGGGGACGAAGCTGTAGCGCCAGAGCGTCTCCGGGCTGTCCGGGTCGCCGACTGAGAACGCGAAGGACCGGCCCGGCTCGCAGGCCGTCACGGTGCACGTCGTGCTCCACCGCGCGAGCGGACCGCGCTTGTTGCGCCCCCGAAAGCGCGCCCCGACCTCAGGGCCGGTGGCGCCGTCGACCCAGCTGCACTCCGCGCACTCGGGGCTCCACTCGCCCATCCGCGTCACGTCAGCGACCAGCGCCCACACCTTCTCCGGCGCTGCCTCGACCACCGCCGAGGCGCTGATGCTGTCGCTCACGCGTCGTCACCGATGTGGGCCGCGGCCGGTGGTCGGTGGGGTGGCAGCGGGCGGCGCGGCTCGCGCACCCCCGCCGTACCGCCGTCGTCCGGGCCGCGCCGGACCGCGACCGAGAGCCACAGCCTCCGTCGGCCGGCAGGGGTTAGCCGCTGGAGCAGTCGCTGCAGCGCCTGCGCCCAGCGCTGTCGACGACGTACGCGCAGTCCCGTGACCATGCCGCGACGCTCCACCCGCAGACCTGGCTACGTCAAGGCCCGCCACCCGCAACCTCCGGGGGGCCGCCGGCGCGGGTGACGGTGAGGGTGTCGTCGGCGCGGTCAACCACGACCTCATCGCCGTCACGGATCTCGCCGGCGAGCAGCGCCCGCGCCAGCGGATCACCGATCGACGACTGCACCAGCCGCTTCAGCGGCCGCGCGCCGTAGACCGGGTCGAAGCCGGTCAGCGACAGCCACTCGCGGGCGGCGTCGGTCACCGTCAGGGTCAGCCGGCGGGCGGTGAGCCGCTCGGCCAGCCGCGCGACCTGCAGGTCGACGATCTGCGCGAGCTCGTCGGTCCCGAGCGAGTCGAAGACGACGATGTCGTCGAGCCGGTTGACGAACTCCGGCTTGAACGCGGACCGCACCACCTCGAGCACCCCGGCCCGGTCGAGCCCGCTACCGAGGTTGGACGTGAGGACCAGGATCGTGTTGCGGAAGTCGACCGTGCGCCCCTGACCGTCGGTCAGCCGCCCGTCGTCGAGCACCTGCAGCAGCACGTCGAACACGTCGGGGTGGGCCTTCTCCACCTCGTCGAACAGCACGACCGAGTAGGGCCGGCGGCGTACGGCCTCAGTCAGCTGCCCGCCCTGGTCGTAGCCGATGTAGCCCGGCGGCGCACCGACCAGCCGCGCGACCGTGTGCTTCTCGGCGTACTCGCTCATGTCGATCCGCGTCATCGCGCGCTCGTCGTCAAACAGGTACGCCGCCAGGGCCTTGGCCAGCTCAGTCTTTCCCACGCCGGTCGGGCCGAGGAACAGGAACGAGCCGGTCGGGCGGTCAGGGTCGGAGATGCCGGCCCGCGCCCGGCGTACGGCATCGGCGACCGCCCGCACGGCTTCGTGCTGGCCGACGAGCCGCGCCCCGAGCGCCATTTCCATCGCGAGCAGCTTGGCGGTCTCGCCCTCGAGCATCCGACCGGCCGGGATGCCGGTCCAGGCCGACACCACCTCCGCCACGTCGTCGGCGCTGACCGACTCCTCGACCATCCGCTCGCCGGTCGGTCCCTCGGCCTCGGCGAGCTCGCGCTGCAGGGCAGGGATGTCGGCGTACTGCAGCCGCGAGGCGGTCTCGAGGTCGCCCTCGCGCTGGGCCCGCTCGGTCGCGGTCAGCAGCTCGTCGAGGCGCTGCTTGAGCTCGCCGATGCGGTTGAGGCCCGACTTCTCCTGCTCCCAGCGGGCCGTCAGCGCGCCGAGCGCCTCGGCGCGGTCGGCCTTGTCGCGCCGCAGCTCAGCGAGACGCTCCACCGATGCGGCGTCGGTCTCGCGCTCCAAGGCGAGCTCCTCCATGGTCAGGCGATCGACGAGGCGCTGCAGCTCATCGATCTCGACCGGCTTGCTGTCGATCTCCATCCGCAGCCGCGACGCGGCCTCGTCGACGAGGTCGATCGCCTTGTCGGGCAGGAAGCGCGCGGTGATGTAGCGGTCGGACAGGGTGGCCGCGGCGACCAGTGCAGCGTCGCTGATCTCGACCTTGTGATGCGCCTCGTAGCGACCCTTGAGCCCGCGCAGGATCGCGACGGTGTCCTCTACCGACGGCTCGCCGACCAGCACCTGCTGAAAGCGCCGCTCCAGCGCCGGGTCCTTCTCGATGTTTTGGCGGAACTCGTCCAGCGTCGTCGCGCCGACCATCCGCAGCTCACCGCGCGCGAGCATCGGCTTGAGCATGTTGCCGGCATCCATCGAGCCCTCGGCCTTGCCCGCGCCGACGACGGTGTGCATCTCGTCGACAAACGTGATGACCTGCCCGGCCGACTGCGCGATCTCCTCGAGCACGGCCTTCAGTCGCTCCTCGAACTGCCCGCGGTACTGCGCGCCCGCGACTAGCGACGCCATGTCGAGCGAGATCAAGCGCTTGCCCCGCAGGGTCTCCGGCACGTCACCGTCGACGATCCGCTGGGCCAGCCCCTCGACCACGGCGGTCTTGCCGACGCCGGGCTCGCCGATGAGGACCGGGTTGTTCTTCGTACGCCGAGACAGCACCTGCACGACGCGGCGGATCTCGGTGTCGCGACCGATCACCGGGTCGAGCTCACCGCGGCGGGCGCGTTCGGTGAGGTCGACGCCGTACTTCTCCAGGGCCTGGTAGGTGCCCTCGGGATCGGGTGTGGTGACCCGTCGATCGCCGCCGCGCACCTGCGCGAAGGCCTCGGTGAGCGCCTTGGGGGCGTTGCTGATCTGGGCTCCGAGCAGCTCGGCCGTCGCGCCGCCGGCGGTGGCGAGCCCGACGAGCAGCGCCTCGCAGGAGACGTAGTCGTCGCGCACCTGCGTCGCGACGGACCCCGCTGCCTGCATGGAGGCGAGCAGGGCGCGCGCGAGCTGGGGCGCGCCGACAGACGCGCCGGCTGCCGCGGGCAGCCGGTCGAGCACGGCGGCTGCCTTGTTGCGGATCTGCGCGGGGTCGGCGCCGGCCGCGGCCAGCAGCGCGGGTGCGACACCGTCCGGCTGGTCGAGCAGCGCGAGCAACAGGTGGGCCGGCTCGACGTCAGGGTGCCCGGCCGTGGCGGCGGAGCGGATCGCGGCGCTGAGCGCCTCCTGGCTCTTGGTGGTGAGCCGATCGGTCTGCGGTGTGCTCATGAGATTCCTTCGTGGTGCTGGCGCCTCCTCCCCCGTTGATCAACGCGGGCTTGAAGACAAATTTCCCCTGTTTTTGAGGACTTTTCCCGGCTGATCACCGGGGATGGGGGGGTGGTGGGAGTGTGGTTAGCGCTGGGGGCGCCAGACGACGAGTGTCGCGTCGCGAACCGGGACGAGATCACGCCGCATGCTGGCCGCCACGTCGTGCCGGGCGCTGGCGACCGCGGCCGTCGTACGCACCAGCTCGTCGGTGACCTCGGCCAGCCGGGTCTGCAGCGCCGCGACCTGGTTCTCCAGCTCGATGACCCGCTTGATGCCCGCGAGGTTGACGCCGTCCTCCTGACTCAATCGCTGCACCTCGCGCAGCAGCTCGACGTCGCGTGCGGAGTAGCGCCGCCCGCCGCCGCCGGCGCGCCCGGGCGTGACGAGCCCGAGCCGGTCGTACTGGCGCAGCGTCTGCGGGTGCATCCCGGCGAGCTCGGCGGCCACCGAGATGACGAACACGGGGGTGTCGGGCTCGATCATCTGACCTCCCTGAGGTGCGCGCGCGGGTCATCGGGAGCCGCTGCCGCAAAGGCCTGCAGGGCCGCGGTCGCCTCGGGCGACAGCTTCTGCGGTACGGCGACCTCGACCGTCACGAGCAGGTCACCGGCCGGCTTGCCACCGCCGGCCGGGATGCCACGACCCTTCACCCGCAGGGTGCGCCCCGTCGGCGTACCGGCGGGGATGCGCAGGGTCACCGGCTCGTCGAGGGTCGGGACGCTGAGGTCGGCGCCGAGCGCCGCCTCGGGGAAGGTCACCGGCACGGTGACCGTGAGGTGGCGCTCCTTGCGGCCGAAGAGCGGATGGGGCGTGACCCGGGCCAGCACCAGCAGGTCACCGGCCGGGCCGCCGCGCTCGCCGGGACTGCCCCGGCCGGCCAACCGGATCTTCTGCCCGTCCTTGACCCCGGCGGGGACGCGCACCGACAGGGTGCGCTCGCGGGTCGTCTGGCCGCTGCCCGCGCAGGTGGGGCAGGGAGTGTCGACGACCTGGCCCGTCCCCTGACAGGCCCGGCACGGCTCGGCGAAGGCGAAGCCGCCCTGATTGCGACTGGTCACTCCCGCGCCGTTGCAGGTCGCGCAGGCATGGGGGGTCGTGCCCGGCGCGGCACCGCTACCCCGGCAGGTCTCGCACGCGCCCTGACCCGACAGCCGCAGCGGGATGGTCGCGCCTCGTACGGCGTCCTCGAACGACAGGGTCACCGCCGCCTCGAGGTCGGCGCCGCGGCGCGGGCCGTGACCTCGGCTGCCGCCGCGCGCGCCGCCGAACAGGCCGCCGAAGACATCGCCGAGCCCCCCGCCCCCGCCTCCGAAGAGGTCGCTGACGTCGAACGGCGCACCCCCTGCCCCGGGCCGGCCACCGCGCGGGCGGCCGGACCCGAAGAGAGTGCGGGCTTCGTCGTACTCCTTGCGCTTGCTGTCGTCGGAGAGGACGTCGTAGGCCTCCGACACGGCCTTGAAGCGCTCCTCGCCACCGGGGTTGGTGTCGGGGTGCAGGTCGCGCGCGAGCTTGCGGTAGGCCTTCTTGATGTCGGCGGCCGAGGCGTCCTTGGGCACCCCGAGCGCCGCGTAGTAGTCCTTCTCGACGAAGTCGCGCGCGCTCATGGCGCTACTCGGCGGCCGGTGCGGGGGC
>JANPHZ010000001.1:0-2126 GCA_031424715.1 Frankiaceae bacterium | reverse complement strand
GACACCACCTGGCACGGACTGACGCAGGCGATCTTCGCCGAACTCGGCGCTGACCCCGCGCGGGTGCTGCCGACGACGACCGACGCCTTCCCGCGGCCGGCGCCCCGCCCGGCCTACAGCGTGCTGTCCGGTCGGGCCTGGGCGGAGGCCGGGCTGGCGCCGCTTCCGGGATGGCGTGAGGCGCTGTCCGCGGCGTTCGCCCGCAGCGGCGACGTCCTGCGAAGGTGACATTCCGGCCGAGATCCCCCCGATCGGCCTTTCCTGGGGTTCAGTAGAGGCGTCAGCCGTCTGCTCACCGGAGTCCTCCCCGTGCCCCGCCTCCTGTCCTCGCTCGCGGCCCTCGGCCTCGTCACGCCCGCCGTCATCGGCCTGCCCGTCGCCACCGCGCCCAGTGCAGCGGCGCACCCGGTCGCGCCGTCCGTGCGGCAGGTCCCGATCGGTCTGGCCTCCGCTGCTGCCTCCGCGGCTCCCGCCGGACCGGCGCTGCGCCGGGTGACCAACGCCCTGGCCGCCCCCGTGGCCGCTGACTTCACCACCGTCGGGGTGACCTGGCGCGCCGACCCCCGGGTCGCCCCGCCCGTCGTGACCGTCCGGTGGAGGGCCGACGGCACCTGGTCGGCCTGGACCGAGGTGCCCTCCGAGGAGGGCGACGCACCGGACCCGGGAACCGCCGACCTCGCCGGTGCGCGCCCCGGTACGCGTCCGCTCTGGGTGGGCCGCGCGCAGGCCGCCGAGGTGCGGGTCGAGACCGCCGGCGGCGTGCGCCCGCAGGACCTGCGGCTGGAGCTGGTCGACCCCGGCACCTCCGCTGCCGACACGCTGCGGGTCCCGCGCGACCGCGCCGCCGCCGAGCCCAGCCGGCCGGAGATCCTCTCGCGCGCGCAGTGGGGGGCGGATGAGTCGCTGCGCCGCGGCTCGCCGTCGTACGCCAGCACGGTCAAGGCCGGCTTCGTGCACCACACCGTCAACGCCAACAGCTATTCGATGGCGGAGGTGCCAGCGCTGCTGCGCGGGATCTACGCCTATCACGTGAAGAGCAACGGCTGGAGCGACATCGGCTACAACTTCCTCATCGACCGCTTCGGGCGGACGTGGGAGGGCCGCGCCGGCGGCATCGACCGAGCCGTCATCGGCGCGCACACCGGCGGCTTCAACACCGACACGTTCGGCGCCTCGCTGCTCGGGACCTACTCCTCGGTCACGCCGTCGGCCGCGACCCTGGAGGCGCTCCAGGCTCTGTTCGCGTGGCGGCTCGCGATGGTCTACCGCGATCCGCTCGGCACCGTGTCGCTGCGCTCTGCCGGGGGCGGCACGTCGCGCTACGCCGCTGGGACCTACCACTCCTTCGACGTCATCAGCGGACACCGCGACGCCGGCAGCACCAGCTGCCCTGGCGAGCTGGCCTATGCCCAGCTGGCGCAGATCCGGTCTGCGGTCGCCGAGCGGATCGGACCGGGGTTCATCGACCCGAAGGTCACCCCCAGTGCGACGTACGTCGGAAGCCAGACCCCGATCGCGTTGACCGCCGGGATCCTCCGGCCGGCCACCTGGACCGTCGAGGTGCGCAACAGCTCCGACGTGGTGCTGCGCAGCTTCCTCGGGCTCGCCTCTCGCAAGGTCGACGTGACCTGGGACCTCAAGGACGGGCTCGGTGTGCCGGTGCCGCCGGGGGTCTACACCCTGCGGCTCACTGACGTCGACGCCGAGGGTCGCACCGCGCTGCCGTTCGTCGCGACGGTGCGCTACCGGGTGCCGGCAATGGCCAAGGGCAGCTGGATCCGCCCGCCCGGCTTCTTCCCCAAGACCCCGCCCCCCTAGCGGAGTGTCACCAGGCTGACACGACATTCTCGTTGACTCCGAGCTGACATAGCTGGACATTTGGGATCGCTCGGCAGGACTCCTGCCGGCGAAATCCTCCGGGGGCTGTCATGCGGGTACGAATGCTGGGACTCATTAGCGCGGCGCTGGCGGTCGCGCTCGCCGCTCCGTCGTCGGCGGCGCCGGACCGGACGCACACCCTCTCGCGTACGAAGGCCTCGGTGGCCTGGGAGTCTCAGGTCAACGTCGCCGAGGGCCCTGCTTGGGAGTTGCTCAAGTTCTTCGCTGACCGGTGCAGCAACCCGGCT